>CAYWDE010000123.1:0-2373 GCA_964456885.1 uncultured bacterium
TGAAGCGCCGATTCATAATCGCCTTTGAGAGCATAGCAGGCGCTCAAGAGCAAAAGGGAGTCATTGATGTAGCCAATGTCCTTCGCTATATGACGGTGTAAGAGTTCGATGGTCTCTTCATAACGGCCCTCTTGAAAAAGGCGCTGTGCTGCGGAGAATTCGGGATCCAGAGGGTCATCTGAAATGGAAAACGGAGCAAGAGGAGCGGTAGTATCGAACGGTCTATAAGCTGCCAAAAATAGTCGCCAAACAGTTGTACTCTTCGGATCGTCCATGACTGGCAAAGGCCTATTGGGCTGATCTAAAAAGGAAGTAAGCGCTGTGAGCAGGGAGATTTTCTGGTCGGGGATGAAAAATTGTTCCCAATCACGGACTATTTGCTGGTATGTTTGATAGCTTTCCAGCGCTTCCGCATATCTTCCTAAAAAAGCCTGGCAGTTTGCCCTTTTTAGACGTAAATTTAGATATACATTTATATATACAGCAGAGTCGGAAAAGGAGAACTCCTGCAGCTGCAGATCAATTTTTTTGAGAGCGTTTTCATAATCTCCCGCAAAGTAGTCAGGAGCCCAATCCGAAGAGGCCGATTTGATGTTAAAGCTTAGATGAGAAGAAGTAGCAAGAAGAGCGCTTTCCTCGCGGCGAGCTCTGCGCCATCCAGATCTTGAGACAGCAGGGGATGCATCCACTCTTACCGAAAAAGCGGACGTCCTTTGCGGCTCTTTCAGTGAGATGGCGCTTCTTGTTTCCTGGATAAAAAAAGGGGGGGAAATGTCCATAAATTCCTATGTTTGCATTTAACATTCCAATTTCGACTTTACGAGAAACAAACATATTATCATTTACTCACAATAATCATCAAATTATAAAAAACAATATATGTAATAAAATTTTATGTTTGTTTTGCGATTTGATTTTAAGAGAAAATTGTTTTTAATCCGAGATCTGAAGCCAAGCTTTGAATCATCCTAAAGTCGATCCAGTACATCTTTGCTTGTTTTGATAAGTTCCATCACCTTTTTATGCCTTGCCCTGGCTTCTTTGGTATATTCCCCATGCTTGGTAACAGCGCGGCGCGCATGGCCTTTCCCCTTTGCCGTTTTAGGTCCATTTGAGCGGCCACCGTGCATTCTACACGTCGTACGATATCGGATAGACCAATTTCGACACTGCTGTTTTGATCTTTTGCTTGCAGCTGTACACTGTCCCATGATGCAAGGGGTTCAATCCAAGGATTTTTTCCCCATCCCTCCCCCTCCCGCCGAAACGTTCTGAGCAACAATTGCCTGCCCCTCATTGTGAACATGGACCACTTGCACGGTTTGTTGCCCCTTGGCTCGATATTTCAACAGAGTTTGCATAGTCTGGTTTGCCACGTTAAAAAGCTTAGTCGCTAAATTGATATAGCGCTCTATATGGTAAAAACCCTCTTGAAAGTGAGCTTGGCGTAAGCAATCCATAGCTGAGTTTTGCAAAGTCAAAAATTGTCCTGCAAGCAACGCCTCGGTCTCATCTTGCGGCCTGAGAGTCGGAAGCAAAGAAGACATGCGTGTCAAGCGCTGTTCTTCCGTCGAATCACACATACCACGAGATACTTGAGCAAGCAGAGCAACGGAATAGTTGAAATCATCAATGCCTGTGGCTTTTTTCATGGCCTCCAAAAATCGTCCCTTTGATTCGTGAGTCAGCTTCGTGCCATCTGACAGAGCTAAATCCACCTGCCCCTTGCCCGACTTATCATCCGATCCTCTCTGAAATTTTAAGGACGGCCCTAACGGCTCTACACTCATAGGATCTGTCTTAAAAATAGCCTTTTGCTCTTGTGCTTTCTCTTTCATATTTTCTACCCTTTGGTAACGCTTTAAAGCTACCTCTTAACAGCTTCATAAATAACATATTGCAGAAGTCAGTAACGGGTAACAGCAACTTACAGCTGTTCTTTGCACAACGCGGCAGCAACTTCACTCACGCCCCCATTTCACTTTGCGGCAGAAATTCTCTGCTACTGCGCTACTGAAAAACATAACAATATAAAACACAATATATTACACCTAAAAAACGCGCGTTACTCCCTGGTAACATAGTAGCGTTCATATACCCAAAACCCGTTCCACAGGAATCAAGACACAGCGCTGATTGACACCGGCCATTTTCACCTGAGCACTCCCAACCGCTCCTTCGATCCTCGCCAAAGGACTCCGGATATCCAAGACAGCGTACTCCGTATCCTTGAGCAGATGCCTCGTCACACTCTCACATCGAAGTGCCAAAAAATCTTTCGATTTGTGCATTACGATCTTCAGTCCGTGCCTCTCCAATTCCTCAACATAGCGCCCAGCCTTTTGTAGCATCTCCCCAACAGAAACCTTGTTG
>CAYWDE010000123.1:2383-6142 GCA_964456885.1 uncultured bacterium
CGACATAAATAAGACTCGCTAAAATCGTATCAAGGAGCTTATCACCGTCATCTTCTGATTGAAGGGTCGCCCATCTTGGAAAAATATCCTCTATTCCCTCAGGAGCCACTATCGCTAACAGCGCAGAAGCATACATGAAATTTTCCACAGTACGAACCTCAATCCCTGGCTGCTTTTGTATGAATACCTGTCGATCTGCATTGATCTCTTGCGCCTTTGCCTCAATCTCAAGCCACGCAAGAATCATTGTCACCACGATTTTGGCTGCAATAACAGCCCCTTCTCCAACACCAAATCGTTCAAGCGGAGGCGAAGCATTCGTTAGCTTTTTTAGCTCGAATTTGATGATCCTCGATTCCTGTGCTGCATCCTGCATGACCTTCTTAGGCAAATAGATCGATCCGAACCAAGGTATGTGATGCAAATGAAACCGATGCGCCCTATCGGATCCCGTGCCGCTGGTTTTTTGCCCACCTCGATTGAAGAGTTTAGCCAGCTCAAGGATCTCGTGGATGTGCTTATGCTTCTCGAACTCATCGAACACGGGGATGCGACCGCTATTGCCGATGGTTTGGGCAGTAGCGTGTGCCGTACTCTTATCCAAACGCTCAACCTGTCCTCCATAGATGCCCTGCAAAATGTCCTCGAAAAAAGTGGACTTGCCGGTTGACTTCGCCCCTGTTAGATAAATCCAAGGCCGCCAGGGCATGGCTTGTTGCATAATCGACAACATGACAAAAGCCGTTACAAAGGCACTCATTGATGGGTCTAACCAATTCCACTGTTTTGTCCTGACATAAATGAGATTGAAAACGCTCTTTAGCTCGCTCTGTTCCACTCGCATAGCCTCTTCAACTGTTGACCAATTCAACCAAGATGCCCCTTCTGTTTCGATCAATTTACCTTCAAAGGTAGGCTCTTCGAGATACTGCAACCGATTTTCTTCGACGATGGCGGCTTTCTTGCCAGAGATAATCAACCATTTCTTGTTGATGTACCAAACACCCGCTTTCAAAGGCGCTTGATCGTCGATAAATCCCTTCTTGTGCGCCGTGTCGATCAGTTGGAGCTTGAGTGCTTTTTCTGCCCCCTCCTCCCGAAACCATTCGGAATCGCCCCCAACATAGAGCCGAAGTTCATCCTTGTTCAACCGTCCCACAGGAAGCGCTATGAGACGTCCATCCTTCCAAATCAAAATCTCGCGTTGGACATTATGGCCAAGGACATAAAAAGGCAGCTTGACCTCCGTCTCTTCAGCCATCTCAAGCAACCGCACACTATTCCGCAGCTCTATGATTTCTTCCATTAAAATATCCTGTGCCTTGTCACGGACATCCAATTGTTCCGATCTCATTTTTATGTCAGGGTCTTCTAGTGAAAGTCCTCTCATCTCCATCTCGCGTTCAAAGGCCGTGCGATCAACGAGCAAGGCGGTAGATTCGACGTAATGCCTCTTCTCCAAGATATCGATTTGCGTCCATACTTTGTCCGCTTGTTGACCTCTCTCATCCTTGCAAAAATAGTCATCCTGAAAAGACGTTAAGGTAACACCGATGTGCTTCTCGTTTAAAAATGCATCAATCGTCTCTTTAGTCCTCGCGAGACAGCTCCAAGCTCCCGCTGCCATCAGCCAATGACACCCAGCCGCTTTTAACTCACTCTTTACCACCTTTAAAGCCCTCACTGCCCCTTTCTTAGGTTGGATCAAAAAGGCATTTGCCGATATTGGGTCTGGTGGTGTATCCACAGGTGTAGTATAATTGGTCATTAAAAAGTCTCGTTCTTGTGGTTGATAAAAGTCCCTCCCAAGTTGACGCTTGGGAGGAACAAGGCTTAAAGTCCTAAGATTTCAGCCACTTTGCGCGCTTCAGTTTCGTACTTTTCTGGGCACTGATTGAGGCGCTTTTTCTGCCATTCGTAATCTACCCAAGCATTCTTACGAATGCTGGGCACGGTTCGAGTATGTCTTGTCCTTTTTTGACAGTTCCTTAGCATCTCCTACCTCCCTTATGGGCATGTTGGTTTTTGATTGGGTAAGACGAGCCAAACAGGCATCCCATGCAACCTGATCGATAAGAACCCGTCTGTGGTATCTGAGAATAGCGGAAGCAAAAGGACTTTGCTCCCCTTGTTGAACGATGGCACGCACTGCGTGCTCGCTAGAAGGCCATGCCCCTGTCTCACGATTTTTTTGGCAAAACTCGCGTACAGTGCGAACGATTTTGTTATTGGTAATTTCTAATGTTTGAATTGTTGTCATTACACGCTCCTTTATTTGATTTTTCCGCGTATGCCCTCATTTTACTTATTTTAGGCCAGCGGCAAAGGAGTCGTCTAAAAATAGACGTTTAGATAGAAGGGAACTGTATAGAGAGGAAAGTTTTTATAAAAAATCCCCTCTTCTAAATTTAAACACCCCCCTCTTCGATAGAATAGCCTTTCTTGAAGCCTAGGCAACGACCGTTTTCCCAATGACGAGGATCGGTTGCTTTGGCCGCTTTAGCATAACGAGCAGGAGCATCACGATAAAGTCGGATACCACGAGCCTTAACCTCCTGCCTGATCTTATTCCCGATATCGTCCTGAGAGAAGTTCTTTAGCGCCTGCAACGGGACATTGCGCACGACCTGATGCCAAATCTCCTTGCCAATGGAATAAAGCACTTTTTGATCAGCTTCTTCTTTCCATGTATGACCATGCGCCTTTTTAGCGACATCGGATGGAGTTGGCTCTACACTCTCTTGCGAAGCAGATTGCGTTGCTGCTGCACCTGTCGTCATTCTCTCTGAAAAGAAAAAGAATTGATTGATGACAATGTTGATCTGTATGGAAGATTTTTCGTCGTTCGGTGTATCGAACTCAATCCTTTGCTCGAGCATGTACAGGAATCGATCTACCAATTTGATCAATTCGACGATGGATAACGGATGCTTTGTAGGGTCGGGTGATCTAAATGCACTGAGATAATATCCCACAGTAGCTCGGTATTGCCACTCCTCTAACTGAATCAGATTTTTGGGTAGGCTATCGACAGTTGGACAAGCGGACAGTGTAAGAGGAATAAAAGAGGGATAAAGAGATAATATTTTCAAAAATCGAAGCAGGCACGAAAGAGAGGTATCCGCTCTTTCTTTCCATTGGTGTAACTGTTGGTCGGGAGGAAGCGAGTTAAGACTCTTATCAACATAATCAGGCCAATCAAAAACTTCTACCGAGTAACTGTGTTTTCTTTCAGTTCGCATCCAGCCATCGAATAGGGAACGATGTTTTTCCTCTTTGGCAACTTCTGAATACAAGTGTCTGAGTTGAAAAAGAAGACTGCCTGCATAACCTTTGGCATTAAAAGATAAGGTGTGAAAATTGAGTAGCGCACTTACATCGGCCCTCTCAAATGAATCAGGCATCCACCTGACGTGCGGTAACAAAATTCTGATTTTCTCATGGAACCATGCCACGGCTTTTTCGAGATTTTCAAAAGCAATGCGATCTTCTTCTGCTAGCTCGGTTTCTGCGGAAGCTATGATACAATCGATATGGGACTGACGGCGAACCTTTGCAATGAGAACCCCGAGATGGGTTAGCGCCCCTCCAATCGTTTCCGAGGTTTTGATGAGGTTAAATTCCGTAGAGATCGCATCTCGTAAACAACGCTTATCCTTTTGCTTCGCTTCCATTATCACCCTTAATTCAATAGATTTGCCTGTGTGCGTTCCATCACGTTTGCGATGTGCTTTTGGCTATAGTGGGCATAACGCCTGG
>CAYWDE010000124.1:0-5235 GCA_964456885.1 uncultured bacterium
CCACTGCTTTAAAAGAGCGGTTGTTTTCGCTTCTCTTTCCTCAGCAGATTCAAGAACGATAAGGTCATCTTCCGTCTCTAACTGATGGACTCTTGGAGCCGTTTCTACAGCGGGCGCTTTCACCCTCTTCCAAAGTGTCGCTACTGTAGCTTGAGCTTTGCTAAGGAAACTTTGATTGATACTTTTCCGAGCCTCTTCTTGATCTCGAAGAGATTTGTATAATTCCCGACTGATTTTTGTTTGGAGATGGTCTTGATACGCTGCTAATGCCTTAGCACAATCTTTTTGGATTGCATTTTCGATGGCTAGATCAAAAAGGTGCTGAATCCTCCCATCTTTTAAATTAACAGGCTGTCTTCTTTCAAAAGCATGTTCCCCTATAAATTTGCGTAAATGGGAGAGCTTTTCGATATCAGATGAAGCGGGAAAAAAAACATAAATATCAGTAAGATGCCGGATTGAAGAGGTAGATCCACCCGTAATACCGAATGCAAGAGCTTTTTCCCAATTCTCAAGCGGGTCAAGATTTCTTCGCTGATTGGCCTCAACAGACATAAAACAATCCTATTTGTTTAAAACTTCATAATTAACTAATTCCACGATTGCGATGGATTCAAAAGGGCCGCACGAATACTTTCTATCCTCTCTTGTGTGCCCCGATCTTTTAGGAGAAGAGATGGATTTTTCTCCCACTTCTTCAACCAACCGATCTCTTGCGCAAGCCTCATTTGGTTTGTCTGCAAGAAGATAAAGTCATCCGTTTCAATTTCTTCTAAGGGCATTTCATCAGAGATTCTCCCTATTCTAAAAAAATTCAGAGAAGAGATAAAAATATGGTGAACCAGTCCCACCACCCCTTTCGATCTTCTTAAAATAGCCTCTTCCTGAAATTTAGAAGCGGCTACCACCTCTGCAATTTTTCCTCTCCGATCCTCATTCTCAAAGTCGACGCGCATTTGAGAAACATCACCCCGAATCGCATTTTCAATCGCTTGGTTAAACAGGGAGAGGACTTTTTCGCCGGTTGAACTCACATCTTTGCATTGTCTACTTTCTCTCAGATTCAGTCCAATAAAGCGGTGAAGCCGGACAAACCTTTCAGCGTCTGAAGAGGTGAGAAAAAGGAGCTCCATCAACTCTCTAATCTGAGAACCGAATTTCCAGCTCACAGTAAAAGCAAACTCTTCTTCGGGAGTTGCTCTACGAGATACATTTTCTAATAGACCTATTCCAATAGACAAAAGAACCCCCTTTGATCGGCGGAAATTCTATTTTTAGAATAAGTTCTTGTCAACAGGTGATTGTCCATAGGAGAGACTACCCAAAATTTCCCCTTGCTTTTTTTAAAGATTTTGTTAAAATGACCCCCTTATTTTAGCAATTCACCCATTTTGGAGTTTTTATGCCTGAGCTATCCCCCGTTTCTGCCACCCCAACGTTAGGCCCTGAATACGACAGTAGAGAAAAAGGGAGGGATCAATATTCCCACGCTTTGGCCGAAACAGCCTCTTTGACAGATCGGGTTTTTGAGGATACCGCTTCACTCCAAAAACTGACCTTTGAAGACTTCACCTACCCAAACAACCTAGAAGTGGATGAGATTCTAACAAAAGAGGAGATCACCGATGAATATCGGGAGATGATGGAGGAGCATGTAGAGAGGAGAATCCAGTTCTTTTTTCAACAACTCATCACCTGCTACCAAACCAAGCTCCATTTTGAAAGCGTAGGCGCTTCAGACCAAGCTCAATCTGCAAAGACTATCTACTTCAAAGTGGATCAAGAGTTAGTTGAATTTACCGCCCGACACGCCGCTCACAGCAGCACAAGCCCCCGTCTCATCGCTTACGATCAGAAAGAGTGGGAAGAGTACAAAGCAGGGAAAAGGGATAAACCGAAAGGGTTTGTTTTTTTAAAAGGGTCTGACTATTACCGGACACAGCAAGCGACGATCAATATGCCCCGCTGGATCAATGATGCCGATAGCGCAATTGATGGAAAACCAGTAGAATCTAAACTCCGGCAAAAAACGGAAGATCTCGTCAATTTAGCCGCTCAAGGGAAGATCAATCCAGAAGAGGGGGTCTCTCAATTCATCAAAGAGGCTTTAGCCCAAATTGAGAAAGAAGAGCAACGGGTCAAAAATAAAGGGGATCATCCAGAAGTTGCACATGTTCTCCGCTACTACAAAACGTTCTTCCTCCAATTTCAAGAAGAGGTTTCTCAAGATCCCACCTTCTTGGAAAAATTCCTCAATATTCGGTTCAAATCGGCATCAGACGATCCTTCAAAAAGGGTGATCTTAAATATCCGTTATGCAGCGATCCGAAATGTGCAAATCAACCAAGCCAAACTGATCCAAAAAGTGGAGAAAGTGAGACAAGAGATCTTAGGGCGACGCAGAAAACCCAACTTTTTCGACGCCGCATTTAAAACAACTCTCGTAGAAGCCGCAAAGACTCCAGAAAACAGACATCGGCTAGAGAAACTCTTAAATTTCTCTCCTGACCAGTTCACAGCTCAATACGAGCAAAGGAACATAACGATGTTCAGAAATACGAAGCTCGGTCTAGCCCCTTTCGCTGAAAAAATTGCGTTTGTCGCCAACGATATCCTCCACGATATGCGCCATCTTCAAACAGAAGAGGCCACCTTAAGGGGCAGAGTCACAAGAGAGCTAAGATGGATGAAAGGGTGGTCTCAGAAAGAGCTCGGAGACAGAATTGCCCGAGTCTTTACAAGAGCTGCTTGTAGCCAATCGACGATTTCCCGCATTGAGAATAATCAAAAACTCGTTACACCTCAAATTGCAGAGGAGCTGAGCCAAGTCTTTGATGTGGATCCGGGGCTTTTTATCCCCCATTTTTTCTATGAGTAAAAGGGTATTTGGGAAGATCGATCGGTTCCCATTTTGGGGCCATAAATTGTTCCTCATCCCTATATTCTTCTCTTACCCACTCTTTGCCAAACACAGCTCTTCAGGGGATGTTCCCGAATACAGGGCCGCTTGCCAAAAAGCGGCGGAAAATTCCGCCGATTTTGCGATATTCCGTTCAAATCAGCAGATCAGGAATATCTTTGAAATCACTCAAGGGGATATGTTTGCCCAATATGTGACCTCTTCACTAAGGTTGATGGGACATTTAGAAGCCTTTCGGAAGCTGGAAAATTTTGGAACTCCCCAACTTGAATTTTTCCCAGAATTAGGATATTTTTCCGCAACAACCCTCCGTTATATCTCCCTTGCCGATCAGATTCTAAAATTAACTCGGCTTCGAGAGGAACCGGTCATTGTAGAAATCGGCCCCGCTTTTGGAGGGCAGTGTTATATCTTGTCCCAACTCCACCCCTTTTCCAAATACTATTTCTTTGATCTTCCCGAAGTAGAGAGGCTCTGTGCGAAAATGGTGGAATCTCTTGAGATGAGAAATACCTATTTTATCCCCTTAGAAGAGACCCTCCCTGAAACAACCGTAGATTTAGTCATCAGCAATTATGCTTTTTCTGAATGTGACAAAGAGGATCAAATAGACTACTTCGAGAAAATTATTTTGCAAGCGGAGCAAGGATTTTTTATTTTCAACAATGCTCCAATGGGTGGTTTTACAATTGAAGAATTTGCAAATCTACTAAAGAGCCACGGCTTTCAGCCCCGTATTTTTAAAGAATTATTAGCTACGGCTCCAGCAAATAAGCTCATCGTTTGGAAGAAAAGGGGCCAAAATAATCCAAAAAATCGATGAAGATTTATTCTTAGACGGCCCCTAAACTCCCCTATAAACACTGAAATTACTAACAAAATCAGAAAATGCACAGATTACGTTCCAACTAGGAATAAGGATCACTGTATGAAAAGTATAAGCGCATAGATCAATTGCGAGTTTCAAGGGGACGAGTACTTGTTTAAAAAAGAGCATGGCAAATCTATGAATACCGTTTCCAATCGGACTTAGGATCTGGGAGTAGGCAAAATTACATCCTTTCCCAATTTGCTCTCCTACAGGGACCAGAATATGGGTATAAATCTTCAGAGGAAATTTAATAAAAACCCCTTTAGCAACTGTAGAGACAACCCTTCCGATGGGAAGCGCTATATTCTCATAACTCCATACAGCTACATTCCGAGAACCTATCGCTATCGGTTTGAGAACTTGCTTATATAGCGCTTTAGGGATTGCTACGAAAATAGCTGTTGCAATCTCCTCGATTGTTTCTAACAGAGGAAGCAAGAGGTGTTGATAAGTGAATCTTGCCGCTGGCAGAACAAGCCGATTAAAAACTTTCCCCGTGCTCTCCAAAATTTTTTGCCCTAGAGGGCGAATGATTGAGGCATACAATTGTTTTGCAATTTTTGGGCTATGGTAGATAAGGATCAAAGGAGAGCAAATTAAGCAAAGCCCCACAATCGCAACTCTCTGCCAAACGGGCCGATCATTGAATTTAAGAAATTCCAATTCCAGTTTTTGAAGAGGTGTGAGATCGTCCCACATCCTCCCTAAATAGCGCTCTCTAGTCAATCTTGAATGTTTAGGAAGCTCGTTCTTTATAAATTGCTTTGCCCCTTTGGACGTTTGCATGAGACTTGCGAGAGCTTTCTGGTCATCTAACAAGTATTCACAGATAAGAGCATCTATAGCTGGAGGGACATTGGGGTGATTGAAAATACGGGACGATATTGGAGGATTGCTAGCCATATTCACTTCTCTTTTTAAAGCGGACGATTTTGCTCTAGAGAAGAATTAACGGACAGAAAAAAGAGGAAGCTTCAGCTTCCTCTCAGAAAAATAGATAGCTTAAAAAAGTCGATGGCAGATCTCTTCTAAATGACACCGCTCTAATCCAAATCCTATATTGTTGCACACTTCTTGCGTGTAGCAACTAGGCGTAAGGATAGCCAAAGCTAAAACACCCGCAACTAAAGCTGTAGAGAAGAAAACCTCAACTGCGCTTGCCACCCGACTTGCAGTGGATGATGAAACGAGAGTGACCGAAGGCTCACTAGGGATAAAAATAGGCGCTACAATCCTTGGTCTTGAAAAGGAAAAAGGGTTCCACCAGGATGAGCCGCAGAATGGTGAAGAGTAGCAACTTGTCCGGACAGGCCGGATATAACTGCTGCTAAACCAGGACCCTGTTCTTGAACCCCAACCGCTCGATATCGGTTTAATATAATCTCCACTCATTCTTGTACATGTAGTAGGCATAATTCCCCTCTTTTTTACAGATATAATAAAG
>CAYWDE010000124.1:5245-6139 GCA_964456885.1 uncultured bacterium
GAAATTGTAATTTAATAAAAACTAATAAAAAAAATCACAACTGTAAACAAAAAATATAAATTTCATCCATTTTAAATGATTATTGAATGGGTCTACTTCTCCGATTTCAAACAGAAAAAAATTGAATTTTAATTGCCTGTGTTTAAAATAGTTAGACTTCAATTCAAGGGAATTTATGACGTCTATATCATCTTCGATAAAAGTATACGCTTATCTTAAACCGACCATTGGCGTAGTGAATTTTCGGGCAGTATCCTGTACCGGCTTGTATATCACAGGAAAACCTCCAGAGGCAGTGAAAGCCGTCATAGATCAACTTAGCTCGCTGCGGCAACAATTTCCCCATGAAGCGACGCCTCCAGAGCCAATTAGCCTTAGCACATACCTCATTTTACCTTCCAAAGCCTCAGAAGAGGCCGGTTTTTCAAAAGCCTTTCTATCGCAGGTTGCAAAAGTTGTGGAATTTACACCTCAATCGTAATGCTCTCGCTTAGAGGCCTAGGGATTCAGTTTCTGTCGATGCTTTTCTTCATTTTCTCTTGAAATCCAATTTCTTATCGCTTATTGGAAAGCTATGGAGACAAGGCTTATCCCAATCACTGCAGAAAACACTCATATTTTCGATGTCTTCGTTCAGGACTATGAAGCTGAGTTTTCTGCCATTACCAAGAAAGAACCAAATGTGGAAGGTCGGTTCTCCTTGGAAGTGGATTGGAAAAATCCCAATAGCGGCTTCTATTGGTTCGTGAAAGAAAAGCCTGTTGGTTTTGCGATTAAAACCGAAATAGAGGGGAGATCAGATATAGCTGAATTTTATATCCTTCCCTGCTATCGAAATACGGGACTTGGGAAAAGACTGGCTTTTGCGGTGTTTGATCTATTCCCCGGTCCTTG
>CAYWDE010000125.1:0-6127 GCA_964456885.1 uncultured bacterium
TTAGGGAGCTTTCACGCTAGCCAAACGGTTCACTTTATTGTTTAACAGACCCTAACCTCTTTTCTAAAGAAGACGTTAGAGGCTGAATAGAGGGTCATCGTCAGGTAAATGATCCCTGCAACGCTATAAAAGACAAATGGGATCGTCCCTGCAGACATGAAAAACATGATCACCATCCCCACAAAGCTGAGAGTAGAGGCTATTAAGCCGAGCATATATAAGCTCAGTTTAAGCCGATTTTCCCCTTGGATCGTGTGGATTAATTGGAGAGACTCTTTAATCCCCTGATCCGCTGTGTTTGGATTGCTTAGCATAGCAAGAAGATCGTCCACTTTAGTCAAAATCAGATAGAGGCTTTTGTTGCTAGTCCGCCGCTTCATATACTTCACTTTCACTTCGGTCAAATCAACCATCTTCTGTTTCAGGAGAAGCTCTTTCTGCTCCGGTGTCCATTCTGGGTGTTTCCGCCCGATCTCCGCAATGAGTTCAGATCGCTCTTCTTGAGTGACAATGATCGAATCTTTTAAAAATTGCAGAGCTCCCTGCATCCTCTGTACTTCGGTCAAACTCCGATTTTCTAGATATTCGGTGAGGCGGTTATTGAAACGTTCGCAGCGGACAGCTCCTAAAGCGGAAGAGCCGATCGCTACAACAGATCCTAAACCGAAAAAAGTACTCGATATACTTGATAGGGCAGAAGCGGGAGCCGTCGAGACAAAAGTCTCGCTCAATTTTCCCGTTAAGTATGCGAGTGAACCTGCAGATAAAATAGCTCCAGAAAGCAGCCTTGTTTCAGCACGCCTTTGCCCCTCTGCATCTCCGATCGCTTGCGACCGTTTCAACTCGATCTTCCCCCCATCCAATTCCCTCAGTGAGAAAAAGCTCCAAAAGATCCCTGCATAATAACCAAGATGGCTCACAATGGGATCTTTAGGCCCGATTGCGGGGAGGGCAAATAGGATATTTCGGACGAGGGAAAGGGTATCATCAGCCACCCGCATTCCTGCGAGAATGTTCCCGTTAGACCCTGGGATGCTCGCTTGATTGATCGCTCGGACCGATTTTCTACTTTCCGCTTCCCTAGCTTTCATCTCGTGAACGGGGGGAGCTTCTCGAGGTAAAAGACCTACATGTTGGTAATAACGGAAGATGCGGCCCACTTTTTTTAGCTCAGCGCTGCTACTTAAAGGGATCTCTTTTCCCCCCATACAGATCGCCGGTTCCCCTATTTTTTTAAATTCAATCTGGAAGGGGGTCTCCGAATTCTCTGTTTTCTGAACAGATTGATGGAAAATTTTTACTAGACACTCTTCAAGAGTTTTTTTATGGGAGGGAAGAATTTTTTGAACATCGAGATACTGAGGGGCAAAAGAGAACCCTTTCAGTTGAATAGTTAAATTAGCCATAATAACACCCACAGGTATTATTATACCTAAAATGACATTACAATGTCAGATAGATAACTATTTTAAATAATTATAATTAATATTATAAACCGAGTCGCGATCTTACAGATTGGGTAGTATTCTTTAAGAAGCTACTAGCTGTAGAAATTGTAGCTCGAGGATGGGCGATTGCGCTCCCCGTTGTATATAAGGCCGATCCCACCCCTTTAAATACAGTGCCGGTTTTCGCTAATGCAGTTTGAGTTAAAGATCTAGAAGGGGTCACCTTCTCTGGTTTTCCTATCTCAGATGGGGGGACACTTTTGATCAGTAATTGCGCTAAAAGATCGATAGATTTTCCTGCAGCAGGGACGAAACCTAGGAGCATAATCGCCGCATAATGCTTTCGCCACTCTTCAAAATCTCTGAACTTCGTTTTCTCTTTTCCGTCGAGTTGTTCCCAATCGGCTTTTAATTTTTTAAAGGCGTTATAGACCGAGAGGTAGTGGTGTTCGAGCCACTTTCTCATCCTTTCTTGATCCTCCCCTTCACTAGACGGATTTTCGAGGACTTCTTGGTAGACTTGATACGCTTTTTCCAGAATTGGGTCTGCTGAATTAGGTTTCCTTGCGAATTCGACTAATTGTTGATAAGAGATCCCTTTTAAAAATCCCTCATCAGGAGCTTTTGCAGCAGCGTCAGCTAAACCTGTAGAGAGCGCCTCCGCCTGTTTTTTTTCTAAATTTTCTTTTTCCGTAGTGACTGATGGCCCTTGTTTAGAAGGGGTAGAGAGATCAACTGTTTCTGATTTTACCACTGCCCCTTTTTTCTCTACAGGGACCGGTGTAGATTCCCCTCCCTTCTTAGGGGAGGCATCTTCATGAGGAACTACTTTTAAGCGGATTGCCATATCAGCCACATTTGAGCTATCGCTACTTCCTATTTTATGGAAGAACTCATTGTGGATACGCTCTAGATAATCGACTATAGGGTGAACCTCGGGCTCCCCTTTCCGGTTTGTCAGGAGATCTGTACAGCTTTTATCTGGATCGGAGATGGAGAGATTTTGTTGAAAACATTGTTTCTCCCCTTTTTTCACATCACTATAAAAGAGCTTTATGTCAGTTGGGACACTTGGTGCGCACGTCTCGTACATCTCTTTCACGATTCCCTGCACCGCATTAATCGTCTTTTTTAGAATGAAAGTATCTTCATTGAATTTAAGAAGTTGATCTTCTGCATCATATTTCCAAACACGGATATCATAAGGTTTCCCATTGATTAAGACCCTCCGAATGATTAAACACTCTGTATCAGTCTCAACACGAGGATTCAACCCTTCTCCAGCATGGGGAAAGTGGCGCCTTAGAATATTGGTATTTAGTTTAGAAGACATAATTAAGTTTTCATTATTTTTTCAATATATTATACCAAATATTTACATTATAAAACAATAATATACAAAAAGAAAAATAACGGGATAAATATGGGGCGATAAAAAATAGATTGCAGAGAAAAATAAAAAGCTCGTATAGAGATAGTTATGAAGCAGAGTGCAATTATCCCACAACATACTGAGCCCTTCCGATCAGTTCTCGTTTTCGGCCCTCCCGGCTCGGGGAAGGGGACCTTAGGGAAGTTCCTCAGCAGCGCAGGAAACCATTTCCACCTCTCTTCAGGGGATATTTTCCGGGGCCTTTCCCCCGAATCCCCGGCAGGCAAGCTCTACCACACCTATGCGGGAAAAGGGCTCCTTTTGCCCGATGAGGTAACGATCCAAATCTGGGACCATTTTGTCCACGGCCTGATCGCTACCAACCGCTATTTCCCGAATCAACAGCTCCTCCTACTCGATGGGATCCCCAGGACCCTCCGCCAAGCTGAGCTTCTCGAGAAATACATTAAAATTGAGGCGATTATCGTCTTAGAGGTCAAAGAGACTGACGAGTTGATCAAACGGCTCCAAAGACGCGCTCTGATCGAAAAAAGGCATGATGATATGGATCCTAAGGTGCTCAAGACCCGCATGGAGGTCTATACCCGGGATACAAGTAAAGTTTTGAACCACTACCCAGAATCGTTAATCTACCGCTTTGACGGAACGCAAAAACCGTTAGAGGTGCTCCGCGATGTCCTGATCGGACTCACCGGGGTCCTCACTTCGTGACAAAAAAAAGCCCCCAGTTTCCTGAGGGCTTATCAACCGCTTTAGAGGCGATCCGATCTTATTGACTTCGATTCCATAAAGATCTAACCGCTCTTACAGGATAAGTCAATCCACTGAAGATTGCCTGTCTATAAGAGTAGGCTGGAATTTCAGTCTCTTCTTGTGGAGCTGCTTGAGATTTTTCAAAAGCTTCAACAAGAGCTTCAACTTCGGCTCTATTCCCTTCTGGATCGATATTCACAACGACTCGAATAGGCTCCTGTTTTAAGCGGGCCACTAAACCGAGGCCGCCAGAGATGAGGTTTGAGTGTCTCTGGTCCAACATTTTTTGTGTCGCTTTTACAGTCTGCTCAGTTTGAAGAACACCTTTTCGGTTGTCAGCATCTAACTGACCCAAATTGTGCTTCTTGTAAACCTTGTATTGTCCATTTAAGGTAGCGAGCTCTTCATGCCGTTTTTTGATCTGCTTAGAGAGAGCCACCTGCTGATCCAATACGGCCCTTAATTGAGGACCTAGATCTTCAAGTTCTTTGATCATATCAATTGTTTGACGACCGAAATCTTGAGCTTCTAAAGCTTCCACCTTGTTTTGTTTTGTTTGTGGATCTTCTTTAGATGAGTAGATCGCATCTCGCGCCGCATAGTATTTTCCAGATGCATCTAAAAGGGTCATCTCACGGCCCTGAACACGCACTTTCGTTGCTCTGAGCTCTTCCGACCGCGCTGTTAAAGTTTGCGATCTTTCATCAAGAGCATCAAGCGTTGTAAATTGTGCTCTCTGTTCTTCTTGCTTTTTGCTAATCAAAGCGAGCAAATTCATGAATTTCCCCAAAAGAGATGCTTGGTTAGCCGCATTTTGCGCCTCAGCAGCCCTTTGAGCTTCTAAAATTTCAGCTGCTTCTTTCGCTTTTAAGGCTTCAGCCGCTTTTTGAGCTTCTAATTGCTCAGTCTCTTCTCTTGCTTTAAACGCTTCCGCTTCAACCGCCTCTTTTGCTTTTGCAAGATCCATGACTGCTGTTGTCAAAAACTCAGTCACATTTTCTGGTTTAAGTTTTTTCTCTTCTTGTAAAGCATCTGCGATTTGAATGAGCTGCAGTTTCACTTGGAGATCTGAAGGCTCCAAAATCTGACTGGGAGAAACTTCTGTAGATTCCCCTTCTGCAGTTTCAGTTCTAACACCTTCTTGAGTAGCTGCTCCGTTTTGTTTTCTAACCACATCTTTCGCTGCGGCATGAGCTAACATCTCGATAGTGGGTTGGATCTGGTTAGAGATCAACTCAGACTCTTCTTCAGTAATGATCTCTCCATCCACCGCTCCGCTCAGAACTTTTTCAACTTCGCGCCGAGCTGCGTTAATTCCTGTTTCTAACCCTTTTCTATATGAAGTATCGGCTTGGAGGGCTACCGCATTCTTCGCTTGTGCCTCTGTCAAAATGCCTATATTTAATCCATCGACTAAGCGATTGATAAATTGTGGCTCTTGCTTTGCAAAGTAGACAAAAGAATTGGCATACTGCTTCGCCTCTTCTTGAACTTGAGCAAACTCTTTCAAAGCCACTTCAGCCAATAAGCGTGGGGGGCCTACCCGCACCACTTTATTCATAATGTAAGGGGCATCTTTAGCTGCAGCGACAATCTCCTGCTTAGCGAGAGTTTGTGCAGTCTCTATATGTCTAACGAAATCATCTGAGCCTGTCGCATTCCGATCGGCATACATTTTGATTTCGTGAATCAGATCTTGCTGAGCTTTGGCGATCTCTCTTTCACCTTTTAATGCGGCAGGAGAGCTAAAGCTTGAGTTTCCGAAAAAACCACCGTTCAGACCTTTATAGCCGTTCACCAGGTTCTTCGCTTGTGCCTTAATAGCTTTTGCAGATTTCTCGTTCAACTCTTCTAGAGTCAAAGGTTTTTTTGTATTGTAGGCTTTATAAGCAGCATTTACTTTATCTGCGACTACTTTACAGTTCCCTGTTACCTGATCAATCAAGCTCCAACTCTTCCCGTCCACTTTTCCAAATGAGAAAGCAATTCTTCGGCCAATGTCAACGATCGCTGTTAAAACGACTGGGAATACGAGGAGTGTAGAGAGGATCCTAACGGTCCATGTCCGAAGAGCAGAGTGCCCCTCTTGGTCCGAATAGAGTCTTCCTAAGTTCCATTCAAAATTATTTTTGGACGCTTCTGTAACGACCCCTTCAAGGGAAGGAGCAGAAGGTTCGATAGATGTCGATGCGGTATCTTGCAACCGCTCAGTTGCTACGGCTTCTTGCTTGCCGGCAAATGGATTAAAACTTGGTAATGTTGGCATATAAGCTCCAATTATTAATTCTCTATTATTTAGTTATAAATTCGAGAATATTTTAATCACTAATTAGTAATAAATCAATTATAATTATAATCAAACAAATTTATTATATTATTTAATTTTATAATATTACATAAATCAAATAATAAAAATTCAAATAGCACAAATCATTAAATTTTTAATTTGTTTTCAAACAAAATATATCATTAAAATTAAAAATATAAGTTTACGAAAAAATAAATTTGACCTTTAACATCAAATTAAATATAT
>CAYWDE010000126.1:0-6102 GCA_964456885.1 uncultured bacterium
CTAGAATTTGCAATTCTTGAATTTCTCGCTCTGTTTCTTGATCTATTTCCATTTCAATGGGCAGGCCCCCTCCCTCTCTATTTGGATCCCGTTTAGCGTTGTTTTTGTCTTGGCCCGTTTTGCTACAGCAGCTGTTTTAGGTGGGGCTATTTTTATCATGTTGCCCATCTATGAATTCTATTTAGGTTTTACCCCTGAAATGGTCGCGATCATCCTCGCCTTCAACGTCATTCTCGATCCGCTGATTACCTGTTCGAATGTGGTTGCTAATGGGGCTCTTTGCCGTATTTTTGAAAGGGTGTGGTTTTATTTTGGCGAGATCAAGAGTCCAACGGAAGTTAATGACTCAATGTCGAGCCAGATTTAAATCTGGCCCTTTTTAGAAAGTATTTGAAAATGAGCCAAAATAGCTTCAAAAAGAGAGCAAGTCCATATTCTCAGATACTTTCTTTGCGTGACTATTCTGTATATTCGGCCCGTTGTTTTGCTGTAAGAATTTTTTCTCTGAGCGCTTCCATATCTTGAACATTAGCATACCAAGCGCGTTCTGAATCGCTGAATCCTGCGCTCTTGTTGCACTCTTTGCTGCTTTCAAACCAGCCTGTAATTTTTTGTCGCAAAGAGAAGTAGGGGGCCTCATCAAAATTTAACGAATTTTCTATGCAAGTGCGGTAAATAAGTGTAACGCGATTTGATAAAGCAGAGAGACTGAGTAAACCTGAAAATTAGTGGCTAAAGATGTGTCCATCTTGCTCATCGAATTTTATGTTTGCCCCTTTTAAGTATTGATCCAAAAAGACTAGTGAATTTTGGGATGCAATATGTTGAGAAGAGATCTGAGATGTCATGAGAAAACCTCCTTTTATGGTCTTAGGTTATTTTGAGCCAAGGAAGGTAATCTTTTTTTTAAAAAGGTGCAAGTTTTTTCAGAACATCCTCTAAGTTGCTATGGTTTAATCGGATAGTAGTTGACTCGCTAGATCTTTGGCTAACTTTCCATCTACCGTATTGTTCAGCTTCATGATCCCTTTCATCACCAATCCTAAATCTTTCTTTGTCTTCGCCCCAGAATCGGCAATCGCTTGGATGACGAGCTTTTTCGTCTCTTCAAGAGAGGGGGCTTTTGGTAAAAATTCCTGGATGATCAGGAGTTCACTTTTTAATCTCTCCGCGATATCGGAACGATTCGCAGATTGAGCTTGGTCTAGAGCCTCTTCGAGATTGCCGAAGTAGGTCTTGAAGAGCTTTAGAACCTCTGTATCTGGAAGAGCGGCCCGAGCATCAACTGCTAATATTTTCGATTTGAGCATCCGCAAGGTGTCGAGTCTAATCTGATCTCGACTTCTCATCGCGTCTTTTATACCCTGATTGATCTGTTCGATAATGGTCATATGGATCCCCTTGAAGCTGATCTCAATAGAATAAGCCAAATTTTAGTTTTCCCCAACCTTAAATCTGGCGATGTTGAAAAGGTGTCTTTTCTGTAGTTTAGATGTTAGTTGTTTTTATTTATTTAATTTGTTAAGTTTGTTTTGTTTAATTATTTGGCCTTATGTTTATTAAAAATATTGATTTATGCAGATCAACTCCTTGTGCGACCGATTGGGAAACTGGGATCAAAATAGGGGTCTTAAAGACCGCTTCCTACTTGACCGAGCCTATCTGTAAAGTCCGTGAATATTTTTATTCATTTCAAATATTAAATGAGACCTGCAAATCGACGGCTCAAAAAGTGGTGAGAATTGCCCTTTTTGCCTTGGGGATTATTGGATGTGCCCTATTGACCCCTTTTACTGCGCCGATCGGGGCCCTTTTAAGAGGCGCGGTGGCTACTTTGGAGTCGAAGCCTTATATCTATTTAGAGAGCGCTAAAAAGGGGAAGGTATTGCCTGAAGATAAAAAGGTGACACTAGTTTCTCATAATCAGTGTTACATGCCTGCTGGGTATGCGATTACAGATGGGCAAGTAACCCCCTCTTCAGATCGGGAGCGGATAGATGCGAATATCAGAATGATTCAACAACTCAATCCGGATATCGTGTGTCTTTATGAAGTGCCCGATATTTGCGACGCTTCTTACCTCACTTCTCAATTATCAGAATATCCATTTGTGATCAATGTTGCGGGGGTGAGAGCTATTGGTCCCTCCTCGATGATATATGTCGCTAGTAAATATGAGATTGAGAAGGAGTCAATCGAGTTTGTCCCTTTTGTGAAAGGGTCTGAACTAACGGGACGCGCTCAGTTTTCAGAAAAAGGATTTTTATCTTTCGATATCAAAAATCGAGAGGAAAAGACCCCTTTTGCAACCGTTATTTCAACCCATTTACAGCACTCGGAGATCCCCGCCAACCCAGAAGAGGGGGATCGGATATCGCGAGCTTTAGAAATGAAAAAAATTGCGACTCAGATACAAAAAAAAGTGGATTTAGGTCGTAACGTAATTTTTACAGGGGATTTGAACCAAGGGGAAGAGGAGGTCAATACCTTTTTAACGCAAAATCAGATCGATTGGTTCAAAAGAGATCCCTCCGTTCAAGGGGAACCTACTTGGGGCGGAGATCAATGGTGTGCAAAGCTAATGGGTAAGCCCTCTTCTGGATCGTTAGTTTTGGATTACACCTTGATAGCGGGGAAAGCAGCTGCCATTTCTACAACCATCATAGGTACTGGTTATTCGGGGTTAGAATTCAGGCGTGAGGCAACCTCTGATCACAATCTACTATTTAGCCAAATCTATATCGCATAGTCCAATAAGTCCTTATTGTCCTTTATTAAGAAGGGGCGAATAGCTTTTTTTTGCAATTCTGAAAGCGCTAGGAACTTGACTAAATTTTTAGAGCGCTGCTCCTTAATTATCTTTTGATATACGTCGTCAGATAGTGATGCTCTCCCGTTTTTCCAAGAAAATCGATGGGTGATTTGCTCGGCTGGGCCTCGATCGATATGATGTTTTGCATCAGGATAGGGTTGAGGGGAGGGGAATACTGCTTCGATTTGCTCTTTCGATGCTTTAGTAAAATCGATAGATCTTAATTGATGAGGAGTTGCTAATGCGAGGGAAGCACCGAGGCGGGGAAGGGCTTTATTGAGCTCTTCTCCTGGGATCTGCTGAAAGCTAGCGATTGCTAAATCGTCAAATGGATGATCGAAAAAATCAGCAATCACCTCTCTCTTTAATTGATGCACCACCACTTTATTTAAGGCCTCTTTAGGGACGTATAGCCGTTCGATTGGCTCCATCTGATTCAACAGTTGAGTCAACTGCTCCGGGGAAAGGGCCTGGTATTTGGTCTTACGATTGCCGAGGCAACGGATTTTTTCCTCGTGTGTCAATTCATCCCAGATAGTCGATATAAGAGGCATACATCCATCAGGAATAGAAGAGAGAGTTTTTTTGTCTATTTTTCGGATCACATCGAGGAGTTGTGCTGCCGAGAGGAGGAGAAATCTTTCAGGGGGATAGGAGAAGAACTCTTCGATAGTTTTTGATGGGAGGCGGGAAAATTGGATCTCCTCTATTTGTCCATCTCTTAAAAAACGGAGGGCTTTCGGAGGGGCCTTTCCAATCGCTTGCTGAAGTTCTGCTCCCCGCAAAGTTCGAAGAGTGCCGACACAGAGCTCTTGGCTTTGGTACTGGGTCTCTTCGGCTTCGAGGGTCTTCAGCTTTTCTCGAACTATCTTTTCACAGGGGCTGTCGGTTGGCAGGTCTCTCAAAGAGATAGAATAGACTTCTTGGTCGCTCATTAAGGCATAATGGATAGGAAACCTTTTGAAGGATTTTTCTTGGCTTGCCAGCTGTAAATTAAATAGAGAAATTTGTTGGAGAATCGAATCGGGCACAGTCTCAATTTTGCCCCAAAAGCCGATCTCTTGGTCGATTCTTTGAATTGTTCTCGTTAATCCAAAAGTTTGAATCTCTTTTTCTACTTCCGAAATCGGCTTTTTCGGTGTAGGTTTGAATAGATCTAAACAAGGAGAAGAAGAAGTTAGGGGAAAGCTTTCCTCCCTTCCATTGACAGTTACCTTTAGGGTTGAGCCCATTTTTTCTTCCGCAAAAGGGAAGAAGTAATCTCTTATCGAAGAAAGGGCACCAGGGATACTCATCAAAAACTCCTTAATGAAATGGAGTGGCGATTTTTACAACCTTTTCATTAGAAAGCAAATGGAAAATGGGGGTGAGCTCGCTATATATTGCGGATAGGTTCGTAGCTTGTCTCTGCAGGTAATTTATGTATGATTGGCCAACCTTCTTTGATCGCAGCTCTTTTTCTCTCATATTCCTGAGCGAAAGGGGGGTCGATTGAGGTGAGGCGGAGGCATTTTCCTTCCCAAAGGATCCAAGGGTCAATGCCGCGGAATTTACTTTTGATGACCAGATCCGATTTTTCCGTGGAGGAGACGATCGAGTAGTAATCGGCAGCATGAATAAGCATTGTCATCTTTTGTCGGATCAGAGGATCTTGGTGGCTGATCAGCTTATTCCAGATGAGTTGATCGACCCCAAAGTGGATCTCCTCGTAGGAGAGATCTCCGAGCTCAACCCCCCGTAAAATTGCCTCTGCCAGCCAGAGAGAAGAGAGATGATTAGTGGGGCTTCCCCAGCAGTGCTCAGTCATATGGAGAGAAAATAGGGTCAATTTTTTGAGGAGCTCTTTATTAGATCCCACCCATATAGGATGAATAAATTGGAGATCTTCAAAAATGGCTAAAGCTTCATTATAGGTGATAAATCCTTGATGAAAAGCACCTTGAATATTGTAATCGATCCGGTCGGCGCAGAGATTGGGAAGAGAATCTTCTAGGGCGGGAAAGAGATCTGCAGTAGGTAGAATTTCATCTGCAGCGATCCCATATTTTAGAAGAATTTCCTCCAGCCCTCTCTCTTTTAAAAAATCTCGGTGGATGCTGTTTTGGTAGTCTTTCTCCCCATTTTGCTTTCCGAAAATCCAATCTCCTACATGGGAAAAAGCGGTGTGGGAAACATCGTGTAAAAGCCCTGCGATCTGTTCTTTAAGGGGGGCCCCTTTTGTCCGGAGGAGGGCGAAAACACCGAGGGAGTGGTCGTATCGGGTGTATTCTTCAGGGTGGGTCGTGTAGTAGGAGACGCCATACTGATGAATCGATTTGAGCCTCTGAAATGCGGGATGTTCAATCAGCTCTAGAAGAACCGGCTCTTCCACTTCAATAGGCCCGTAGAAAGTCTCGATTTTTTCTCCCCAAATCAGCAGGGGAAATAGAGCTAAAAACAGGAGATGTTTAATCGAGATTTTCATTAGGGTCCTCAAGGAAAAAATACCGGACTATTCTATAGGAAATGGATCATTTCTCCCAACAAAAGAACCTACCTAAATGGGACTGTTTAAGTAAAAGGGCTGAATCGGTGATTTTTCACAGCATGTTGTAAAGTTCAGAGACGATCACCGATATTGCGACAAATAGGGAAAATCGGATCAACCACTTTTGTTTTAATTCCTGGAAGTGGAAACGGTCTGTGGGTAATTTTTTGAATAGATACAGAGGGAGAAGGATGGCGATGATGGTTAGGATCATCCCTGCAAAGCCTAAGACGGCAATGAAGGCGTTCGGGATATAGATGACAGCTAGGTAGGCTGGCCCCATCGTAATTAAAGCGGCTGTTAAGTTCCGAATAACAGTCTTTGGGATAGCACTAGAGAGCATCCTTTTTAGGGAATCAAAAAGCCCTATTCCTACACCGATGACAGAGGTGGCAATGGCGAGTAATGAAATCCACCAGACTAATACTTGGACCGATTGGGATTTGGCAACGCTGCTCAAGGCTGCAATGAGTTCTCCCACTTCTGCTTTCCCCTCCACCATTTGACGATAAAAGGTGGGGTTATCATGGTAGACGACGCTTAAAATGCTGCATGTCCATAAAATATAGACGATCGCCGGAATGAAACTGCCCCAGAAAAAAGCTTTTTTTAGCAGTTTAGGGTCTTTATGGCAGTAGTTCGTGAGGGTGTGGAAAATGACCTGGAATCCAAACGAGGTGAATACGACTGGGATTAAAGCCATCCATGCCGAGAGATCGGTAGAGTGTTCTGAAAATAGGGGTAAATCGGACCATTGAACCGA
>CAYWDE010000127.1:0-6063 GCA_964456885.1 uncultured bacterium
CTCTATCAATGGCAGGTTATCAGCACGATTTGGGATCCCATTTTTGGAGATGGGACTGCAAAGGTTTTAACCTCTGATGTATCTCACGAGATCACAAAATGGATCCGGATCCCCGATGCGATCTTAGGTGTTTTCGCCTATGCCTCTGACGCAGTATTCGCCGTAGCGGGCTCGGAAAGGAGATGGCAAGACCGCCCTTGGTTGGTCATTGTTTTCGGCATAGATGTGATCCCCATCGGAATCGTCAGCATCATCCTTGTTGTACTCCAAGGGATCGCTGTGAAGTATTGGTGCTTTCTTTGTCTAATTACAGCGGCCATTTCATTGACTCTGATTGTTTTAGCCTATGATGAAGTGATTTCCAGCTGTATCTATCTGCATGAGGTTAAAAAACGGGGTAACTGGAAAGTTTTTTGGCGGGCATTTTGGGGTTATCCAAGCATTGAGGCCTTAGAGGCGGGTGAAGCAACTTTGCAAAAAAGGAAGAAGGCGAATCATGTGGGCAAGAATCAGTGAAATAGTCCTAGGAATATGGCTCCTTGCCAGTTATTTTATCTTTGCAACGGGTAGCTGGCACGATCTAGCGATAGCCTTTTTCATCTCCCTTTTTGCGCTCCTCTCATTTCGAGAAAATCTCAATAAAATGCATCTTCTACAAGTGATCCCTGCGGGGTGGCTTCTCTACTTAAGCTATTCCTATCCAAAGTATATTCTCCCTTTCGGATATCAAAACTACATCCTGATCGCCCTTTCGCTATTGATGTTCGCGATCATCCCCTCAAATGCGTCGGACCATCCGCGCCCTTGGAAAAAATTTCTTCAAAATAGATGAAAAAAAGGCCGGGAGATCCCCGGCCTTACTAATTAGAATGCTAAATCAATAGTCGCGTAAGGACCCGCTAGTCCAAAATCGCTCACAGTTCTATCAAAAGTCCTAGCATAGACCCCAACTGTGGAGCTTCCTACAGATCCAGCAGCATCTAAAGCCACTTCGCTCCCCATATCGATAGAGCGTATAGCACCCATGTAGAGTTGCGCTTGGTAGCCAGCTTCAATGTTGAACATATAATTCTTTCGATAAAGGTACTTATAAGCCAAACCTAACTTCCCTTCGAAACCGGGTACAATCCCCCCTTTATTATCCACTGTTGTAGTTTGGATATTTGGGTTTTCATCCCCGAGCAAGACTAAAGCATTTGATTGGGTGGAGTAAGTGGTGCTGTTCTTGAAAGTTCCTACAAAGAGGGTCGCCCTTGTAGCCCCAACGAATTGGAATCCTTTCACAATTTTGTAGTTAAAATTGAACCCTAATTGGGGACCTGCTCCGATAAATTTAGAAGGGATATCAACTGTCCGGATCACAGTTTCTGAAAGATCGGAAATAGTTGTAGAGATGTGCTGCACTAATCTACTGAAACCGACCCCAGCAAATAAATTCATCCGGAGCTGCTTTCCGAAACGGACAAAAGTACCATAATCTAAATTGACCTCATCAAAATGGAACGAGACGGTTCCTGTCCCTTTTTTGTAGGTGCTCGCATCGGGCCCAATTTCGAAAAATGTCCCCACCATATTATTCGTCGATGCTACTGTGATTGAGTTAGAGTCGCCTGAAGAGTGGAACCGCTCCCAATTGAGCATTAAGTTCGACTGAACCCCATGAAAGACCCCTGTAATTCCCACATCAAATCCAAAATGGATATCGGGAGAAATAGTAGGGATAACCCAACTCGGAGAAACAGCCGGTTGAGCATCTCCGTAGTTAAAAGGGAGAGCTTCCGCTGCATAATCGAGATTATTGGCAAAAGGCTGCAAGGCAAGTCCTGAAAAACTCGTCTCAAAAGTATACTTCGGGTTTGCAAGGGTAACAGCCAAAGGGGAAACGGTGGTTTGAGCATCGGAACGGGATTTCTCAACGGCGCTGAGAGATCCGCTAAAAGCGAGGCAAGCAGTCAAAACAAAAACTCTAGAAAGAGCTGAAGAAAAATTCATGAAAAACTCCTGGATAGAATTGTGAAAAGGTCTATCCTAGAGCTTTTCCCCTTTTTTTTAGAATGATTTTTTACAAATGACTTACGTCATTCCAGAGTACAATTGCAGACTGTTTTCTCTCATAGCCTAAGATACTCAATGAGGCAACCGACAAGCAGAAAAGCTTCGCACACTCTGGTTCAAGACCCAAAAAACGGGAGGCGAGAATCCTTAAAAAATGGCCATGGGAAAAAACCGCTACTTTCCCTTCGTATTGAGACACTTTTTTTAAAAATTGATCGGCTCTTGTACCCACTTGCGCAGGAGATTCACCGCCCGGAGCCCCATCTTTAAATACGCTCCAATTGGGATTGATTTTGTGCACTTCAGAGGTTGTGAGCCCCTCGTACTCGCCGTAATCGAATTCCATTAGGTTGGGATCGGCCTCCACCTTTAACCCCGCACAGCTTTCCCGAGCCCGTTTTAAAGGGCTCGAAAAAATTTTCTCAAAAGAGATCCCTTCTAGCCGTTTTCTTAAGAGAGCTGTCTGCTCTCTCCCTTTTTGAGTCAAAGAGATATCGGTTCTCCCGGTATGCCGGCCAGATAAAGCCCACTCGGTTTCTCCATGACGACATAAATAGAGCTGCTGCATTTCTCACGCCTTATGAATCGATATAAAAGTCTCTTCTCCATTGAGGTCCCAGGGAGTCCCCTCGCACTTCCCAAACTGCACATCAACGGCCAATACTTCATGAGTAATATAATCCCGATATTTTGCAAAGCAACTCTCTACGCGAGGCGTTGTTTGCATCCGGATTTTCACCCGATCAACGACTTCAAATTCCATATCGCGGCGCATCGAATTGATCTTATTCACTAACTCTCTGGCTAGTCCCTCTTCAATAAGATCGTCATTCAAAGCGGTATCGAGAGCCACAGTGAGCTCCCCTTCGTTACCAGCAGCTAGCCCCTCTTTCACCTTCCGTTCGATCTGCACATCGCCAGGCTCGAGTTCTACAGTCTCTCCCCCAATCTCTACCTGCAACTTATGGCCAGCTACAAGCTTCTGTACCTGCTTCCGGTCAAACCCTTGCATTGTCTTTTGGGCCAACGGAATCAGTTTCCCGATCTTTTTCCCCAATACAGGGAAATTCGGCTTCACCATCCACTGGACAAATTTCGCCTCATCACTATGGAGCTCGATCTCTTTCACATTCAATTCATCGGCGATCAACTGCTTTTGCTTCTCTAAAGAAGCCAATAGATCGGCATTCGATGTGATCAAGTGGGCTTTTGCAAGCGGCTGACGCACTTTGAGTTTATATTCTTTTCTCAAGGCATGTCCTAAACTAACGGCTGCTTGGGCCGCTTTCACCTCTTTCTCCAACTCTTCATCACGAAGAGTCTCGTGATAGGTTGGGAAAGGGCACAAGTGGACCGATTCGGGCATGTTTTCACCTTTCAATTCCCGATAGATCGCATCGCTTAAGAAAGGGATAAAAGGGGCCGACACTTTGCTTAATGTGAGCAACACCTCATAAAGCGTCCCAAAAGCAGCTCGCCGATCTGGGGTATCATCATCGCACCAGAACCTGCCCCGGCATCTCCGGATATACCAGTTCGTCAGCTGCTCCACAAATTCCATTAAAGGATCTACAGCTGCGTTCAAGTCATAGGCTTCCATCCCCGCCTCAACATCTCGAACTAGCTTCTGCGTGATCGATAAGATCCACCGGTCGATCAGAACATCCGATTTCACTTTCTGTGAAGGCTTCCACTGATAGATTTTCGCATAAGTTGAAAGGAAAACATAGGAGTTCCAGAATGGGATTAACACTTGTCTTAAAACATGTTCAACACCCTTTTCAGAAAACCTTAAATCTTCAGCCCTCACTGCAGGGCTCCCCAATAGATAGAGGCGGATCGCATCGGCTCCATACTTGTTGATCACAATTTCTGGATCTGGGTAATTCCTCAACCGCTTTGACATTTTATTCCCATCTTCCGCCAAGACAATCCCGTTGACAATCACGTTTTTAAAAGCGGGCCTTCTAAATAGGGCAGAAGAGAGAACTGTTAATGTATAAAACCAGGCGCGCGTCTGATCGATCCCCTCCGCAATGAAGTCGGCCGGAAAACTCTCTCCAAACTCCTCTTTATGCTCAAACGGGTAGTGGTTTTGCGCATAGGGCATCGATCCCGATTCAAACCAGCAGTCAAACACTTCGGGGACCCTAGTAAATACCTGTTTATCTTTGGTAAAAGTGAGATGGTCGATATGGTGCCGATGGAGATCTTTGATCTTTTCCCCAGTCAACTTCTCCAGTTCAGCGATGCTTCCGATCGGAACCAGATCCCCCTTATCGCCCCTCCATAAAGGGATCGGGGTTCCCCAATACCGATTCCGACTCACAGCCCAATCTCGCGCGTTTTCGAGCCATTTCCCGAATCTCCCCTCTTTGATATGGTGGGGCATCCAATAGATCTCTTCATTTGCTTTCAATAGACGATCTTTGATCTTTTCCACAGCGATGAACCAGGTTCTCACCACTTTGTAAATCAGCGGGGTGTCCGATCTCCAGCAGAACGGGTATCTGTGTCTGATCGTCCCTTGATAGAACAAAAGCCCCATCCGCTTCAGTTCCTTTGCGATCTCTTTGTCTGCATCCTTCACTAAAATCCCAGACCAAGGGGGCACCTCATCGGTGAACCGCCCATTGCTATCGACGGGGCAAACGAGCTCAATCCCCTCCCGCTTACAGGCGAAAAAGTCCATCTCTCCAAATGCAGGGGCGCTATGGACGATCCCCGTCCCATCTTCAATGGAGACAGCCTCTTCTAAAATGACCCTAAAACCATCCCGATCGGCAAAGAAAGGGAAAAGGGGCTTATACTTTTTGCCCGCCAACGTTTTCCCCTTCACCCGCTCAACAACCTCTACCTCTTCCTTGAAATTGGCCCCTACCCTCGCCTCAGCTAGGTAATAGGACTTCCCGTCCCGCTTCACCTTCACATAGTCGATCTCTGGCCCCACCATCAGAGCTAAATTGGAAGGCAATGTCCAAGGGGTCGTCGTCCAAGCCAAAAAGTAGGTATCCTTTTCCCCTACCACCTCAAAAGCCACTACAAGGGATGGATCATCCACCTCTTGATAGTTCAAATTAGCCTCAAAATTCGATAGCGGCGTCCCGAGCTTCATCGAGAACGGCATCACCTTGAACCCCTCGTAGACGAGCTCCCGGTCATATAATTCTTTAAAAGCCCACCAGACGCTCTCCATGAAGGAGATATCCATCGTCCGGTAGGTATTGCTGAAATCGACCCATCGACCCATCCGGTCGACCGTCTTTTTCCACTCCCCCGTGTACCTCAATACGATGCTTCTGCACTCTTCATTGAAGTTAGCGATCCCGAACTTCTCGATCGCCCCAGCTCCAGAGAGCTCCTTCGTCTTTTCGATCTCATTCTCAATAGGGAGCCCATGGCAGTCCCAGCCAAACCTTCTCGGGACCTTGTACCCCTTCATCGTCTTATATCTGGGGACCACGTCTTTAATCGTTCCGGCGAGCAAGTGTCCATAGTGGGGTAGCCCCGTGGCAAACGGAGGTCCATCATAAAAAGAGAACAATTTCCCCTCTTTTTCGACCGACTTTTCAAAGATCTTATTCTCCTGCCAAAACTCTAAAACCCGCTCTTCCCTCCGGGGAAAGCTTTCACCTTGCTCAAAACCGAACATAAAAATCCTCTTAAAAACGTCAATGATAACCAATTGAGAATAAAGGATAAAGGGCCACTTTACCCGAAAACCATAAATCTGTTATAATGAAGAGGTAAAACTATTGCTTTTACGTCCCCGCTTGGGGAATGCCACAGATCTTCTTTGGCGTTCCCCTTGCGGGGGTGTCAAGGTTTCGACTTGGAAATGAAGCATAGGTGGCATGTAGAGGATGATCGGTTGGCCTCTTAAATCATCCGATCAAACAACAAACGACGAACAACATTTCGCCGCGGCTGCTTAAGACTTAATTGTTTTAGGTGCCCAGTAGCCTGAAATCTGACCGAGAGCTTCAGATGTCTACTGTCATACATCCC
>CAYWDE010000128.1:0-6025 GCA_964456885.1 uncultured bacterium
TCGGAAATAAACTTAGGAATCGCATACCACAACTTCCAAAATCCGATGTTTGAATCTGAGATGATTTGCCATGTCATTTGTGTACATCCCATAGACCCCCCCCCTCTCTTTATATCAATCTAGAAATTAAGCTTGCAGAGCCCTAATAATATGTATACTCTTTGCCGTTATATTCGCTGGAAGGAGGGGCATCCCGGATCCGCACATAGTCTTCATGAATACGGCGGCAATAAGGCTTCATAAGAGAGATTTTTTTGGCCCAATAATCGTCAGGGACTTCGATTTTGTCTTGATGCATATTTGCCATCTCTTTCAAAATACCTATGAAAGCTTTACTCAATTCAGCTTGTCTATCCCTGACTTCAAAATCGCTAAATAGAAACGATGGATCGACAACGGTGTTATTTCCTGAAATCCCCTCTAATAAATTGCCATATTCCTGCAAAGCTCTGATCGCAGCTTTTTGATTATCTAAACCTACTATCCAAGCAGCCCATTGAGTAAATTTTTGCCCGTCGAGGATATATTTTTTCACTTTTTGAATGGTGTCTTGCTTTTTTTCTTGTAACTGAGGGGTAGAATCTATAGTTGCAGCTATTGCATCGAGATGTTGAAAGAGGGGAGAAGAAATCGCACTCATAAGTTCAGTCCTTTTACAGGGGTTTGAAGAGCTTTCTCCTGAAAAGGTGAAAATTTATTCTCAAGAGCCAGCAAGCTCAAAAAATGAGATAGAATCGTAAAGAAAAAAGTTTTTTTTGCAAATAAAATCATTAAAAGAGGCTCATAGTTTGCTAAAAACGGCAAAAAATATTTTAGATGAGCTCTTTCTAAACTATTTGAAAGATTGTCATTTAAAGGTCCGTACCTTAAATTATTCAGTTTGTAGTGCAGAAATAAAGGAGAAAGATATGAAAAAATATTGGCCTTTAGCTTGTCTCATCTTGATAGCAGCTCTTGCTGGTACCGCTATTTCAACACTTTTAGATACCCCGACATCTACTCAATGGATGCATCTTTTTATGGGGTTTTTCCTCTGTCAATTTGCGATGCTCAAGCTTTTTAACCCTTCTGCTTTTGCAGACGGCTTTCAGAAATATGATTTAATTGGGAAAAAAAGCCGCGCTTTTTGCTATCTATACCCTCTAATCGAACTCGGATTAGGTCTTGGATATCTCTCTTTTTTAGCTTCGGCTTGGGTCTATTGGATTACGATTGTCGTTCTTGGAATTGGCGCAATAGGAGTTATTTCGGCACTTCAAAAGGGTCTAAATATCCGATGTGCTTGCATGGGGACTGTTTTAGATGTCCCATTGTCTACCGTAACATTAACAGAAGATTTGGCTATGGTTGCTATGGCTGTGATCTTATTGCTAAACTAAGAGACGTTGTTGTCCGTTTAGAGATTTTATATGGCAACCAAGCAAACTACCGTTGATTTTATCCTCAAACAAATTGCCGAGGCAGGAATAGTCTCTGCAAAAAAAATGTTTGGCGAATATGGTATTTATTGCGATGGGAAAATAGTGGCTTTGGTCTGCGATGATCAGCTTTTCGTAAAGCCAACAGTTTCTGGGGCGGCATTCATGGGGCAATACATAGAGGGATTGCCCTACCCAGGAGCTAAGCCCTGGTTTCTTCTCCCATCTGAAAAATGGGGTAACGGTAAATGGCTCTCTCAGCTGATCAAAATCACTGTAGCCGAATTGCCCCTACCGAAAAAGAAGCGAAAATAGGTTAAAGCCTAAATCTGCTTTAATATTTTAGAATCCTAGAGCTGCAGCTATCGAATAGGTTGCCGCTCCAATCAGGGCGGCTCCTGGAAGGGTCAAGATCCAAGCAAAAAGAAACCCTTGAGGCACTTTCCAGCTGACAGCGTGGCGGCTTTTTGCTGTGCCGACACCCACAATACTTCCGGTGATCATTTGTGTAGAGCTAACGGGCATCCCGAGGAAGCTGGCAGCGAGGATCACGGCAGAGGCAGAGGTCTCAGCGGCAAAACCTTGGACCGGTTCGATCTTTGTGATTGAGAAGGCCATCGTTTTGATGATTCTAAAGCCCCCTGACGCTGTTCCAAGCCCCATGACGATCGCGCAGGCTAAAATCACCCAGAAGGGGATGTGTGGGGTCGCCACATAACCGCCAGCAAAGAGCCCAAGAGTGATGATACCCATACTTTTTTGTGCATCGTTGAGCCCATGAGAGAGGGCGACAAAGCAGGCTGAACCAATTTGGAGATGGCGGAAGAGTTTTTCCCCATGTTTCTCTGGGCGGAGGGAGAGGTACCCATAGAGAGCTTTCATCAAGAGATAGGCAAAGAGGAAGCCGATGAGGGGGGTGGCAAACATCGGGATGATCACTTTGTGAATGACCCCTTGCCATAGGATCGTGTCAGAGCCTTGGTGGATCCAGGCAGCTCCCATCAGGCCGCCGATGAGAGCATAGGAAGAGCTGCAAGGGATCCCAAAGTACCAGGTGATCAGATTCCAGCTGATCGCTCCTATAAGGGCGGCAAGCACAGTGAGCTGGCTGGTGTTTTGGGCATCGATAAGGCCTGTGGCGATGGTTTGAGCCACTCCGCTGATTTGGGTGGCGCCGATGAAATTCAGAACGGCTGCCATGACGATGGCAGAGAGGGGAGCAAGGACTCCGGTGGCGATGACCGTTGAGACCACATTGGCTGCGTCGTGGAAGCCGTTTGTATAGTCGAAAAGGAGGCCGAAAATAACGATTAGGATGATCAAAACGTCCATATCTAAACCTTTGCACAAAAAGGGATTTTTGGCACTATAGTCCTCTTTTAACCAAGAGAAATGTATGGCAAAAGTGTTCGCTTTTTTAATGGCAATCCTATTTCCCGTTTCGATGATCACAGCAGAGGAGAATACACCTGTGAAAAATTCTGTAGTTGTTTTTGAGACCAATCTCGGTAATTTCGAGATCACCCTAAAACCTGATGTAGCCCCTAAGGCTTGCGAGAACTTTCTCGGTCTTGTTGCAAAAGGGTATTACGATGGGATCATCTTCCATCGAGTGATTAAAGGATTTATGATTCAGGGGGGCGATCCTACTGGTACCGGTGCTGGTGGACAATCGATCTGGGGTAAAATGTTTGGCGATGAGTGCAGCTCTAGCGTAAAATTTGATAAACCTGGCCTTCTCGCTATGGCTAATCGGGGGCCAAACACAAATGGAAGCCAATTTTTTATTACAACGGCTCCTGCTACTTGGCTCAATATGAAGCATACGATCTTTGGCGAAGTGACCACAGGGTATGACATCGTGAAGAAAATCGAAACTTCTCCTACTGCTCCTGGCGATCGTCCAGTAGAGGCAATCAAGATTAAAAAAGCTTATCTAAAAGCTTAATTCTAAAATAGGTGAGAATAGGGATATCCCCTATTCTCATTTTCTAAAAATGTCCTGTTGCGAATGCCCAAGAGAGGTGCGCTCCGAAGAGGATGGCGAGAGCCCAGCATATGGGGTGTACATCTTTCCATTCGCCTTTAAGTCCTTTTAGAAGGGCGTAGGAGATGAAGCCAAACGCAAATCCCCGATAGATGCTAAAGGTGATCGGGATGGTAAAAAGGGTGATGATCGCAGGGATCGATTCGGTGAGGGCTCCCCAACGGATGGATTTGATCTCTTGAGCCATGAAAATCCCGATTGCGATGATCACTGGGGTGATAGCGAAGAGGGGAATCGAAGCGATGAGAGGGTAGAAAAAGAGTCCTGCCAGGCAGCAGAGAGCGGCTGTGATCGCTGTGACCTTATTCTTTCCGCCCGCTTTGATGCCGGCGGATGATTCGAGAGTGAAAGCGAGGGTACCTGTCCCTAGAAGGGCTCCGAGCATCGAGCCTGGCCCGTCAGGAATGACAATCCGATCGATGTTTTTAATATCCCCTTTAGGGCCAATTTTATTGGCCAGCTTAGAGAGGACAGCAAGGCTTGCGCTTGTGTCGAAGAGGCAGATTAAGACGATCGAGAGGAGGGTTCCTAGCCAATTAAAATCGAGGGCAGAGTGGAGATCGAGCTTTAGGAAAGTGGGTGTGAAGGAAGGGGGGAGAGCAGCGAGGCCGTGCCAGGTTGCCAGGGCGAAAGGGATGGCGAGGAGCCAGCAGGATAAAATGGTGAGGATAAAAGCGCTGGTGATCTGGAAGTAGTGGAGTGTGAAGAAGAGGGAGAGCCCAAAAAAGACGATCGCATTGGGGACAGTGAGAAGGGGGGATTGGGGGAGACCTAAATTTTTAAGCCCGATACAGATCAGAAAAAGGCCAATCCCGCCGATCGCCGCTGTTTTAATGGAGGCGGGGAGATGGTGGAGAATTTTCTGTCTGATTTTAAACAGGCTGGCGAGAAAAATGATTAAACCGGCCCAAAAGACTAGGCCTAAAGCGATTTGCCAGCTCGCTTGTTGTTTTTGAATGACTGAGTAGACAAGGAATGGGCCGATACTGAGTCCAGGAGCTAGGAGCACTGGAAAATCGGCATAGAATGCGAGAAAGAGGGTAGAGATGACAATTGTGAGGATCGTTGCAGTGAGAGCCGATCCAAAGTCAATTCCCCCTTCACTCAAGATTTTTGGATAGAGAGGGATGAGATAGGAGACGGTAAAAAAAGTGGAAAGCCCTGCTAAGATTTCTTGTTTTAGCGGCTTCCCCATGCTTCTAGTTTTTCCATTCGAGTGGTAAGGAACGGGTGTATAAAGTCCAGTACGTTATTGCCCGATTGTGTAATGTACAATCTACTCAGGAGGCTATTTTCTCGTCGAGCGAGATTTTGTCGTCCCATTTTTTCAAGGGCACTTAGAGCGGGGGATGTAGGATTTACAACCTTTCGTTCTCTTAATGTTTCCACCGCTTTGATATCGGCTTTTGTTTCTGAGTCCCTCTTTAAAAGAAGTTGGACTCCTAAAATTCCAATATAGAGAGCAGCTCCTAAAGCTATCCCATCCGTGAAAGAGATCACTAGAGCAGCGATTATAGCTACTTTAATAGCGATTTTAAGGAATAGGCTACTTGTTTGGATTTTGGCGAGTTCTCGAGCAATCAGAAACCTAGTTTCATCATCTGAAAAGACCCAAGATGAATCGCGAAACCAATCTCCATGGGCTCCATTTAGAAAATTCCCTTGTTGGTTTGGTCGAAAGAGATAGTGTACAGGGATTGATAAGTTGGGGGTCCCTATTGAATAACGCCCCCCATTGCTTGAGAGAGTTTGGTTTAGGGTAATATAGGTACTGATCTCTCTTTTGATCCCTGTATGAGTTGCAAGAGCTTTAATTTCTTCTAGCATCGGCTCTGTTTCTACAAAAGGCATCATCGGTTCTAGGGATAGGTCAGTTTGTAGTTTTTGGGAGGAACAAGTTCCTAAAGACGGAAATAGGTAAGAAAAGAGATTTACATAAGGGTCGATAGTGAGGATAGAGATCCCTTTAAAGAATAGTTCTCTATGGTCGGGAGGGATTAGCAAATTTTGTTGGGAAATAGCTTGTAAACTCATAAATACCTTTTGATTTCCGGTCATCGAGTATAGCAGTTTGAATTGGTTGTGAACTAGGCGAAAAATTCTTTCTCATGCTAGAATTTTTTTGTCTATTCCAACTTTCAGGAGAAACATGGGACAAATTCAGGTTGATCTGCTTACGATTTTTGTCGCGGCACTCTTAAATATGATCATCGGTTTTTTTTGGTATTCAAAATGGTTGTTTGGGCCTATATGGATCCACCTCCAAAAGTTCCCTCCTGAAAAGCATCATAATTTGAGCATTCTATACGGATTTATCTGTTCCTTTGTGATTGCCTATTTTTTAGCTATTTTTGAGGCTTATATAGGCGTTACAACGGTCACAGATGGGATGTTTGTCGGATTTTGTATTTGGCTTGGATTTGTCGCTACAACACAGATCTCTTCTGTGATTTGGGCGAGAAGCCCTATTCAACTATTTTTTGTTGATACGGGTTACAAATTGCTCTCTTTCCTTGTTATGGGCGGTATAATCGGAGCTTGACAGGAGAAGTGTTCTCAT
>CAYWDE010000129.1:0-6012 GCA_964456885.1 uncultured bacterium
ACTCCTCATCTAGTCGAATATGCATTCAACTCGAAAGGGCGCCTGATGATTGTGAGCCCTAAAGAAGATATGCACCGGAAAGTGAGGATCATCGGGATCGCGGGGGAGCTCTATTTTGCATCAGCAGATGTGATCCAAGGGGCTCTCCAGCTAATTGCGGAAGATCGGAAAACATTAGCTCTAGTCCTCCGCCTCAACAATGTGTACCACATGGACGCCTCGATGTGCCTAGCGATTTTGCGCCTTTATGAGACCCTCCACTCCACAGGACGGTATCTGGTGATTAGCGGCCTGACTGAAGAGGTGTGGCACGTGTTCCTCCGCTCAGGGCTAGTGAAACAGATTGGGCTCGATAATCTCTATTTCACCGATGAGAGCAACCCCCAATTCTCCACCTGGAAAGCGTGCCTTAGAGCGCAAGATCTGGTGCATGGGGTTGATAGTTAAGCCCCTTCTTCTTATACTCTCCCGCCAAAACCGAAAAAGGCTATGTCGATTATTTCTTCTACTTCAAGCACCACTCCTTCTGAAGCAGAAAGCCTGTTCTCCGAAGTGGAAGGGGACCAAATTTCACGGAATAGAAAACGTCCCCCGCGACTCCGTGAAGTGCATTGGAGAACAGAACGGATTTTTGAGTGTACGATTTGTCATCGACCTCTTGTAGCCAATATCCATTCTGAAAAACATATCTGGTGTATAGAGAAAGCGCCGATAGAACTGAAATCCCCCTCTACCGACTCTCCGATTCTCTCAGATCATTTTCCTCCCCGGAGCATCTGGTGGTGCTGCAGGTGGAATGAAACCGATAAGTAAAGAAAATGTCGATCAATGCTCTTTCTCTCAATTTTTATGGCCCAGCAGAGAGGCTCACTGCTGAGCGCCCCTCTCAACCGCTAATCGATAAAAAAATAGGGGAATTGGCCTCCGCTATTCATAAATGTCCTAATTGCGGCAGGCGATTCCCTTCTGACAAGAATCTAACACAACATTTTTGGTGCATGTCTAAAGATCTAGCAGGGCTTTGGGCGATTCATCACAATAAAATGAAAACGTCCTCCTCAGTAAAGATAGGAACAAATCAACAGGAAGCTCCCCTTCTACCCCCTTTAGCCCCTCGAGAAAAATATAAAAAGAGAAACGCTACTCCCCGTTTAGAACCCGATATTGTAAAAGAGTATGAAGCGGCAGAGAGCCCCGGTTTACATGATATTCAAATGGCTCTTTTAGAACCCACCGAAGAGCAGGAGCCTTTCTGGCCCTGCGCGATCCTCTAATCGTATTTATTGATCTTGGCTGGGTCGTATTTGAAGCTTTTCCCGTCGATCAGGATCGTCCGGTAGACCCACTCCTCATCATTTTCCCGTAGGAGGCGATCGCACCCCATGATGAACCCTTTTAAAAAGCCGTATCGGTGCATCGCAAGGTGCATGTATTGGGAAGAGCTAGGTCGGTAATGGCTCCTCGGCCCGTCGACGGGGGAGATCACCTGTTGATGAAACTGGATCACCGCATCGGCAATTCGGGTCGCTATAGAAATTTTTTGCTCTTTTTTTGCGGGAGATGCGGGCTTTAAGCCACTATCTTTTCCCCAAGGTTCAAAGTAGCCTGGATGGGCGGCTAACAGGGTGGCGATGAGGCAATTAAAAAGCATGATCTAACATGAGTATGGGGAAGAGTTTGTGTTCATTCAATACGACAGAGGCTGTCTTCTCATAGAGCCGTTCATTGTAGTATTTCGCCTCTTCTCCCGCTCCGTAGATCCCGCCAAAGTACCAGCCCGTCTCAAATCCGACGGTGATGATGCCGGCAGCGAGGTGTTTATGGATAAAAAATTGGGTCGCTGCGGCGATGAAAAGGCCGTTGAGGAGGAAGGCGGTGAGGGCCGACTTCCGTTGACCGATATAGAGGTAGCCGGCGCCAGGGATGAGGGCGTTGAGGCACTGGGCTGTGGCGACCGATTTTTTTTGGGCGCAGTATGTATTCGTCAAATTGTCGAGGTAAGAGGGATCTTGAAAGCCAGAGGCGATCTCTTCAATGGTGACGAGATCCCCTTCCCGAATCGCCAAGGAGACTTTGAGCTCTTCACTTGTCTCGGGGAACGTTTTTTCGATTAACTCGGTCACTTTTGCCTGCTTTTCCCCATTTTGGACTTCCCGATACGACTCATAAAGGACTAAGAGGAGATCGTGATAGGCGGGGAACGTCTTATCGACGAAGGCTAAATCGCTCTTTTCAAAAGCGTCGATCGCATCTTCGTACCGTTTCCCTAAAAAGTAGCAGAGGAGGATATCGTACTGGATCTCGAGTTTTCGCTCTTTATTCTCTTCAATCAGGATCTGCGCCCTTTTAAAGGTGGAGACGGCTCGGTATAGATCCAACTCATCAGCGAACGCTTTAGCGATGGTGTACTCTTTGCCCCAATCGGTGGCCCGCTCTTGAGGAGAGAGGGGAAGGAAGGATCCGGAGAGCCTTTGGAAGTGTTGCTCTTGCAATTGATAGGAGACTTTCGGCTCGATTTGGTCAGGGACTCGGTAGCAAGCAACAGCAACTAAGAGGATGCAGATGAGAAATCTATTCGTCATTGATCGTTTTTATAAGCTCCATCGCATCATCAAAATTCTTTTCGAGATATGGTGATGCCGCCTGGTCGCGGAAGTAATCTTCTTCTCTCTTAGTGATTTCCCGCATCTCATCAATTGAGTTGATGATATGGGGACGGATGAAAATCACGATATTTGTATTTACAACCGTATCACCATTTTTCGAGAATGCGGCTCCGATGAGGGGGAGTCCGCCAAGGCATGGGATGCCCGCTTTGTTTTTCACATTTGAATTGTTCACCATGCCGCTCAAAATGAGGAAGTTGTTATCTGGTACGTGGACCGTTGTCTGCATGGTGGTTTTTGTTGTCGTAATCCCTTGTGCCGAGCTGGAGGCGAAGTTGATCGCTCCTGTTACATCACCGGCCGCTTGGGTCCGATCTAAATCGATATCGAGGGTCACGATGTCTGAGTTGCCAAGAACAGGGGTGACAACGAGTTTAAACCCGATGTCTCGATACTCGATGTTGGAGGTGTTCACCGTCGTATTGCTATTGTTTTGGACAAAAGAGCCGACGAACGGGATATTGCGGCCGTCGAAAATGGTCGAGGTGCGCCCATCTTGGGTTAAAATCTTCGGCGTCATAATAACGCTTGTCTCATCATCTTGCTGGAGTGCCGAGAGGAGAGAACCGAGTGTGAGGAACGTCTGTCCGTTGTGGCGGATCACTTCGCCGATCACACCTAGATCAAAGCCAGAGGAGACGGGGATTTTGCTTGGCAGAGGGGGAGCTGGAGGGGTTAAACCCGATAAGTTTTGCATCCAGGTATCTGGGGTCGCTCCTGTAAACGGCTGCGAGTTGTAGGTGCCGGCGCCAAACTTGTCTCTGTATTTGTAGTTAGCTCCCCATTCCAGGCCGAAGGTGAGGGCGTTCGACATGGTCGTCTCAATGACGAGCATTTCGATGAACACTTGTTTGAGCGGAATATCGAGGTTTTTAATCAGCTCTCTTAAACGGGTGAGTGTCTCTTGATCGCCCGAGCAGAGGATCGAGTTGGTCACTTCGAGCCACTGGATCGAGTTGATCGAATTGAGGAGCCCCTGATTCACTGGTGCATTCGATAAGGTGAGATCTTTGGCGATCTGTCTCAGTGCGTTTTGGATCTCTTCCCCTTTATGGAACTGGAGTTTGTAGACAAGGAAGCTCGTATTATCGATCGCTTGGATCGAGTCGAGAGAACTTCCAATACTTTTCCCATCAGCCCCAGGGACATCGAACTGTTTTAAGAGATCTTTGATCTGATCGAGAGTTTTTTGCGGCCCTGTGAAGACGAGAGTTTGCGTTTTGTCAGACCAGCGGAGCGAGTTGATCGTTTTAAAAAGGTCTTGGTCAGAGAGGCCGCTGCTCGAGAGGTTTTCTGCAAAATTTTGCAAAACCGCTTCGAGTTCAGGTCCCGGTAGAGACTGAGGTTTGTAGACGAAGAAGTTGCTAGGACCTGTGAGGGATCCTTGCGGGACCGACGATTTTCCTGCAAGCCCTGTCACATCAAACTGCTCTACGAGACCTTGCACTTTTTTCAAAGCCTCTTCGTTCCCTGTGAAGAAGAGGGAATTGGTCTCTTTGATGTACTTCATCGAGTTAAGCGCTGTCACAAAGTCTTTATCTGCAGATCCCGATTTTTTCAGCTCTGCCGACATGTTTTTCAGAGAACCTACAATTTGGGTGCCGCCCGCATTTTTCAGCTTGTAGAGGAGGAAGGTCGTTTTCCCTACATGTTGGATCGGCGCATGGCTAGTGGGGGCAATATCGATATCTTTGATCATCCCTTGGATTTTTTGAAGGGTATCGGGAGAACCGGTGAAGATGAGGGTGTTGGTCGTATCGACATATTTAGAGCCGTTGAGCGCTTTTAAAAGGGCTGGATCTGCCAATCCCGCGTTTTTGAGATTCGCTCCGATCTCTTTCAGAGATTTGTCGATCGTATTCGCTGGGACATGGACCGGTTTATACATGAAAAAATTGCTGCTCGCTGGGACCGAATTATCTGTTCGAGAGTAGTCGTACTGGGCGATCAGCTGCTTCACCTCTTCAATCGCTTTCGGGTCGCCGCTTAAAAGGAGAGAATTGGTCTGCTTCACATACTTGATTTTAGAGATCACATCGACAATGCCGCTATCTTTGACGCCTGAAGATTTTAAATTTTTGGCCAGGCTATCGAGATCTTCTTCGATCACATCGCCTGTTGTGTTTTGCACCTTATAAATGAAGTAGCCCGGTTTTCCTGTGAATCCCGCATCGGGAGTATCGAATGAGGCTAAAAGGGTTTTAACCTGTTCCAGATCTTGCCGAGAGCCGTAGAACATAAATGTTTGCGAATCGGGGATCCATTTATAGGTGCGGAGGGTCTCGATGAGGGAATCGGTCCCCGCCTTTTTCAACAGATTTTGAGTCACTTGTCTTAAATAACTCTCTGTTTTTGCTTCATCGGCATACTTCGGGTGGTATTGGAAAAAGGTCCTCTCTAAAGGGCCCACATCGGTCGAATCGATCGAGGTGACCAACGTCTGCACTTTTTTCAATGATTCAGGATCTCCTGTAAAGAGGAGAGAATTGGTCGATTTATTCCACTTCATCGTCCCGAGAGCATTGAGGAGTCCCGGATCGGCCAGTTTATCCGTTTTCAGTTGAGAGGTCATCTCTTTTACCGAGGCGGCGAGATCTTCTCCTGTTTGACGATTTGGCTTATAAATATAGAATTGGGTACTCGCTAGGGCGTTGCTTTTTGAAGAGGGGGTATCTATCGTCGCGAGGAGCTCTTTGACCCGAGGGAATGTTTTCTCTTCGCCTGAAAAAGAGATTGTGTGGGTGAGAGGATTCACTTTTGAGTGTTGAATCGTGTGGAGGAGAGGCTCATCCACCCCTTTTGACCCTTGAAGGTTCTCAGCCATCTCGAGGATCGACTGTCTCACATCTTCTGCGCTTCTGTATTGGGGTTTATAGATGAAAAAGGAGCTCTTTTCATAGGCGACATCTCCTGTCCCTGAAACGTCGAGAGCCGCTAAAAACTCTTTTGTTTTATCGAGAGAGGCTCTTGTTCCGATAAACATGATCGAATTGGTCTCTCGGATCCACTTTGCCGTGTCGATTGTTTTGATCAAATCGAGATCGGAAGAGTCGGTCGATTGGAGATTGGAGACGATATCAGAGAGCCCTTTGAGCACATTTTCGCCAGAGCGGTATTGCACTTTGTAGACAAAGATATCTTCCATCTTGTTTTTCGAGATCCCTGGCTTCACTTTAGGGGTCGTATCTAAAGTGGCGAAAACTTCGAGAGCTTTTTCTGTGAGATCGGGAGTCGAGACGATGAATATTTCATTGTCTAAGCTTTGTGGAACTAATATAAACGGATTGCCAATAGCAATCGGTTTCATGATCTGAATGGCCAGAGGGATCAAGTAGTCGGGCGAGTT
>CAYWDE010000130.1:0-4555 GCA_964456885.1 uncultured bacterium
CTCGCCGAGGGGTGAACCGGCGGACTCGCTTCCGGAGTCCGGTCGCCGGCAAAAATACAAGAGAAGCGAAAGCTTCTCTTTTTTTTTGTCCGGCGAAAAAACGCGACAGCGTTTTTAGGACGAGAAGTGAGACCCTCTGGCGCCTCGCCGAGGGGTGAACCGGCGGACTCGCTTCCGGAGTCCGGTCGCCGGCAAAAAATACAAGAGAAGCGAAAGCTTCTCTTTTTTTTGCCTGCGAAAAAACGGACCGCGTTTTTAGGACGAGAAGTGAGGACAACCGGCGCCTCGACGATGACCGAACCGGCTTATCAGTGCTGGACGAACGACAAAGACGGGATAAAGTAAGCAGTGATGGATGCTATTCCTTCTCTGTTTGTTTCACATAGTTTGCGATTCCTAAGACAGTTCTTTATATGACATTAGAAGAGGCCACTTGATGGAGGATTCCAGGGTGATCGGAAACAGCCTCGCTGGGGCGATCCATCTCAAAAGCAGGGATCGGTTGGGTAGTGATTGTCAGCGGTTTATTAGAAAAGGCAAGACAGTGATCGAGCACAATTCCATTCGGTTCAGCGTTTCGGTTGTGACGCCAGTTGCGGTCGACGAGATAATCGGTTTGACAGCGAAATTCCTCTGATTGGGAATCAGATCGATACGCGGCATTCTCGTGTAAAGGGTCTTCTTGATTCGTGTTAAAGTCTCCGAGTACAAAGACGGGTTGCCCGGTCGCTAATTGTTGCTCTTTCACAGCGGCAATCCTTCTTTGTTCCTCTGCACGCGTTTCGATTTCAGCTTGTGTAGGGGCTAAGTCATTTAACGAGGGACTTAAATGGGTATTGATCACGTAGGCCCAGGGGATCGAGAACGTAAAGTAGCCCTTATTGACCATGCTTTCAGTACCTGGGATGTCGGAAAAACTGTGAAATTGTGGGTTGGTGATCGGATACTTACTAGCGACAAAAAGACCACTGTTGTTTTTCAAAATAAGTGGAGAAACACCAATATCCAAATAGAAGTCGGTGAATTCCGATGAAAGCTTGTCATACAGAGAAAAAGCCGCATTCAAATCGCTCACTTCTTGCAAACAGATTACGTCAGGCTTTAACTGCTTGATTGTTTCGGCTATTTTTATTGTCCTTTGTTCATCAGGGAGTTCCAATCCACCAAAAAGACGAGCAAAACCACCTGCGGTTAAACAGCAATTTTGCTGGAATATTTTCTTTTTTGCAAAATTCGGCTGTTCGTTGGCCACTGTTTTGCCTGCTAAATGGATGTAGGGGGTAGTTGCCAGATGGAAGGCGCTGAAATGGAGCATCTGTCCCAAAGTGAGACCAGCAAGGGTAAAGGGGAGCAGCACACAAGAAGTAAAAGCAGAGGTCGCAATAGAGGTGATCTTCTGATATTTTGGTAAATCGGAGTTCTGACAAATGCTCACCGTTTTTAAGCAGAGACTTGTGCTTGTCCAAAGTGGCATCATCAACAAACGAGCTGATGAATAGAAAATCTGAGCAACACGGTCTCTGAGTTGAACCGTAGACCTCTCAGCATTGCCAAGAGGCTCTTGTTCATCTAGAAAACCAATATCATTCGAAGAATCTGTACTTACTGAACGGATAGACATCGACACCCCTGCTTGTAAGCGCTCAATTTTACTCAAAAGCGGAATCTTAATGAAAGGATAAAATAAAATTTATAAAAATTTGGCCAGCGGCAATGCTCCCTGGGCAGCGAGGCATTGTTGTCTAAATATAGCTACGGATTCAGTAGGGAGAATCTCTTTAGGGAAAGTCCCTCCGGGGAGCAGTGATTTTGTGCTTGACGTGGACATTATATCAATAATTTTTTTTTAAATTATAATATTCCTTTTTGAAAAAAGCAGATTTAGGCAGGGAAGAAACTCGAACTTCTCTTTTTTTGCCATCGAAAAAATCCAACGACCACTTGTGACCGTGCAAATCGTTTATTTGTAAGTAATTAGTTGTCAAATATATAAATAGATGTATTGCCCGCTATTTAGGGTTGAAATTTAGTTGTTTTAATTAAAATTAAAACACTGTATTATTTTTCATAAATTAAGGGTTTATTATGTCTGTTCAATTAAATTGCACTGTTTGTTTAGAGTCTCTTCAAGAAAATGATCCTATTCATATTCCTCACACAGATGGGACACCAAAAAATCGAAGACACATTGGGGATGGAATTCACCAAGGATGTTTAAGAAACTGGGTTCTTGCACGATATACGGAAGACCTCCCCATTACGTGTCCGCTAGGCTGTTTAGATAAGTTGGTCTCTCCGCAACTGTTCTTATCAGAAGAAGAATTGCAAAGCAGAATGCCAAAACGGTTAATTAACCGGGTAAGTAATTGGATTTGTGAACGCCTAGAGCCTCCTGTCAATCGACAAATCCTTTTATGTACAGGTATAGCGGGAGCAACAGCAGGAGCTATAGGTCAAATAGCAACGAATGGAATGAGTTTTTTGGTCCGTTCGGTTGCAGGGCAATGGATTCCATCGTCTGTTGTGTTTGTCCCAGGGACAGGCCTTTCTTTTGTAGTGGCTACAGCCATAGGTAATGTAGCGGCTTACGCATTATCTGGCCAAGGTGCAATAGGGTTGGAAATGCGGGGAATTCACGGCCTTAGTATCATTACTGCAGCGGTAAATTCAATTTTCGGCATAGCTGCTGTTCAAACTTTCCTTAATTAAATTTGTTTATTAGGCGATGTCAAAGAGAAAATTGTGAGTTTTTCCTTGAGTTTGGCCCAATCAAAAGTTCTAATTACGTCCGATTGCCTGCAAAAATACAAGAGAAGCGAAAGCTTCTCTTTTTTTTGTCCGGCGAAAAAACGCGACAGCGTTTTTAGGACGAGAAGTGAGGCCCTCTGGCGCCTCGCCGAGGGTTGAACCGGCGGACTTGCTTCAAGACTCCGGTCGCCGGCAATTAAATAAAAATTTTATTAGTATATTTGTTTTTTTTATTTTTGTTATTTATTTGTATTCATTTTGTTTTGTTTATTATAATTCAAAGAAAATTGGAGGTTTTGTGATGTTGGGTGCAATTAATTTGAGCGATAAAATTCTGAAATCAAATGCTTTTTCTGATCACTTGATTCATACGTCTGAAGAACCAAACATTTACGAATTATTGTGGCTTGAGCCAACCCAAGAAAATATGGAGCGATATTTAGAAGCGTTGAATAGAGAGATTCCCGATGAAATCTCCAGCAATCTTAGTAAGATTGAAGCGCTAGGGTTAAGTTATCATTTAATGATACGAAGAACAATTTATATCTATTTAGGCCGCTTCCAAGAGGCCGCTGCAGATTTTGAAAAGATGATCTCTGTGTGTCCAAGAGATGAAGATTCTGAAGGTACTATACCTGTCTTTGATGAAAGCGAGCCATTTTACTATTTTACCATCGGCAGTGAAGAGAAGGGATATGCAGCGCTAACTGATCTTGCTAAAGAGGGATCAGCCCTGGCTATTCTCTTTCTAAAAATCAAAGGAAAACCAATCCCCAATATTGAATCTATTTCCTATATTTCTGGCTACAATCCAAGTCCATCTATCGCAGAAGAAGATTTATTTTGTCAGGGTCGCTATGAAGAGGCTATTAAAAAGATCGATGCCTACTTGGAAAAGGACCCCAATCTCTATGGACGGAATAATTTGCTTGCTCTTAGAGGGGTTTTCAAAGCAATGGCGAATGATTACGAAGGGGCTATTTCTGATCTGGATCAGACGATAGATCCTGCCTCTCCTTATCCTTACTATTCACAGCGAGAACTTGCTATAAGAGGATTGATCCATTGCCTCAATAACGATCCAGAAAAAGCGAAAGCTGATTTTGGATTGATCCCCTATACCCGAGTTCCGAAAGAGAGTATCGCTGGGTTTCTAGGAGAGTTTAATGAGTTTAAATGGGAAGCCCTGATGATTGAACAATCTCTGGGTTTATAAGGAACCATCTGTTTTTTGAGGAGTGCTCAATCATTTTTTGATGAAGCTTTTTCCAGTCAAAAGTTCTAATTAGGTCCAATTGCCTGCAAAAAAAAAAGAGAAGCGAAAGCTTCTCTTTTTTTTTGCCGGTGAAAAACGCGACAGCGTTTTTAGGACAGGAATTGAGCGCCTCTAGCGCCTCGCCGAGGGTTGAACCGGCGGACTCGCTTCCGGAGTCTCGGTCGCCGGCAATAAAATAGGGAAGACTTTGTCTTCCTTTTTTTTGCCTATGGAAAAACGGCCCCCGGGGCCGTTTTAGGACTCGAATGTGCGGTGTCGCGAAAGCGATACCGATTGAGCGAATTCTTTCATATACATGCTACATAATTATAGGCAATCCTTGATCCAAAAGACCAAAGGAAAACTAATGAGCATCCTTAGGATTATGGAGAATTTTGCTCGCTTCGTTAACTGATACCCATCGGTGGTTTTTTACAAGAGTGTTCAGCTGGTAATTTGCAATAACCTCATCGAGAAAAGGAGATTCATTAAATCCCAGGTAATGAAAGCAAACAACAGGAATTCCCAATTCTCGACAAGTCTGGTGGACGC
>CAYWDE010000130.1:4565-5856 GCA_964456885.1 uncultured bacterium
TAATCTTCTGAGGTAATTGAGCTATTAAACTGAGAACTTCTTTTAAAACAGGGCCTTTAAATTTTTCTCCCGTTTGAATCACTCCGTTTGCATAAATAAATAGGGTGCCCTTCTCCGATAACTCAGGCAAATCATCTTGAATAGGGATGCCGAAATTGGCAAGCCTCATTGAAAGACATTTTTTAAGAGTTGGGTCTATTACAACTTTACTAAATGCGATTACCTTAATGTTACGCATTTGTGCCTGTTTTAAGAGATCAGGCCATTCTTCATCCCGTTTCCAACTGCTATCGTTCATCACCAGAAACTCATCGACTATGCGGGCTAATTCTCTTTTCTCTTCAACAGAAAGATCTGGGTGGTGATGTTCAAACCAGTTCTTTTTCCAATCCTCATGACATTCATGAAACAAGGGGTCTGTAGGATTTAGAAGGGTTTTTCCAATATCTAACAAAACTAAAGTTTCAGCGTTAGAGATCTCGATCTCCTCACTAATAGGAACTAATGAAGCTGCCTCGCGTATTTCGGCATAAGTCTCTATATGGAGAGTGTCAGGGTTGGTTGCTTTTGGATCGGCTAACAAAGTTCCAGTAGTTAAAAGAGAAATTAGAAAATATTTCATATAGACCTTTTGCGAGAACTGGTTTGTTGTATTTTATATGTTTTGTTATTTTTATTTAAATTTAATATATAAATGTCTTTAAATAGCTCTCTGAATAAGGGACAAAATATCTTTGGAATTGATTTAAGGCGCTTTGAACCCGTCTAAAATCCGGTTCTTCAATTAAGAGCGGTGGGTGTGTTGTATAACCCCCTTCAACAAGCCGCCTAACAACCTGGAGGGTTGGGGAAGCGGGGGCTTCTCCCGACTTCCTATTCAAGCAGCTTGATCGATCATTAAATTGATCATCATCGCTTTCAGTTTTACCTCAACTTTTTCCTCTGAAGAAGATCCCGATTATTTTGAGATCGTAAAAAGTTGGGCTATCAATTACGATATGGAGGTAGAGGTAATTTCCACTGCTCCAGAAAATTCAAAAACTGAACCTAAAGAAGATTCTAAGGCTTAAAAAAAATAGCTATAGGAGTGTCGCTTATGATGGATCAACTGATGGAGAATAGAACTTTTTCACAACATGGATTTGCGTTGCTGGGAGCGGGAGGTGCTGGGGCTGCTGCATCTTCCCTATTTGGGATATCCCCAGCTATCTGTGCTGCTGTTGCTATTCTCTCCTGTATCGATGAAAGACTGAAAGAAGTAGTTCTTAAACACCCTTTTGTCGCCTCCAAT
>CAYWDE010000131.1:0-5822 GCA_964456885.1 uncultured bacterium
TTGATACAAAATAAATTCTTTGCGAGTATCTGTTATAAAGGTAAGCTGCGCCTACACCAATACTAATCAAGGTGAACATATTTAGATTGCGATGGATAATAGAACTCCAGCCGCGCGTGAAAAATGGCCATCCTCCCCAGAGGACCACTGGTGTTGCAAGAGCTGCTTGAATCCATGTGCTGACAGCAGGTGAAAACCTGAGAGAGAAGAGAGGCCCTATCATAGTAAAGAACAAGATGGGTAGCGTTAAGAAGAGCCCCATCCAAAAACGCAGAGTCATTTGTTTTAACTCTGCATTTCCCTCTTTTTCCGCTGTAAAGACTTTGAGTTCTAAGGCCATTCCGCAAATGGGACAGCTCCCAGGTCCAGGCTGCACAACTTGAGGGTGCATAGGACAAGTGTATTTCTTTTGCTCGGCCATCAATGAATCTCTGTAAAATTTTTATTACCCTTCCATTTCATGAGTCTTAAGCTATACAAAATGACAAGAATCGTCACTCCAACATCTGCGAATATAGCCAAAGCCAAATTCGCAAGGCCTAACAAAGCAAGTCCAACAAATAATATCTTAATTAATATTGCAGCCGATGTATTTATTTTAATGGTTGTTAAAGTCTTGCGGCCTAATAGAACTAAAAATGGGATAAGGTTCAGGCGATCATTTAAAAGAACAATGGATGCTGCTTCTAAAGCCGTATCGCTTCCGAGAGAGCTGATAGAAATACCGACACTTGATAAAGCTAAAGCAGGTGCGTCATTGATTCCATCTCCGAACATTGCAACCGTTCCATATTGTTTGACTAGCTCGGAGATAGCATTAGATTTATCCTCTGGAAGAAGATCTGCTTTGACGTGATTTATCCCAAGGCTCTTTGCAATAGAAGCAGCTGCATTAGAATGGTCTCCTGTCAACATGATAGTGGTGATGCCAAGAGAGTGAAGTTTAGAAATTAGCTCTGCACTATCAGGCCTCACCTTATCTTCTAAAGCAATGATTCCTTCAACTTCTTGATGAGTGCTTACAACAATGACCGTTTTTCCCTGTTTTTGTAATTCTTCGATTTTTTGCACGATCTCTTGAGGAACTTTGTGTTCTTCCAAGATAAATTCTAATTTACCAATGCAATGATGTTTTTCATCGCATACGAGACAATCTGCTTTAGCTCCTTTCCCTACAATGCTTTCAAAATTTTCTACTTTATGAGGGTTAAATTGTTGCTCTTTGGCTGAGTCTGTAATGCTTTGAGCTAAAGGGTGCTCAGAGAAAGCCTCGATTCCAGCTGCACAGGCAAGCAAGGTCTCTTTTGTCGTTTGTCCAAAAGGAAGAATGTCTGTAACAACAGGTTCTCCGTAAGTCAATGTTCGCGTTTTATCTAAGGCAATGGCTTTGATTTGGCCAATAATTTCCAAGTACTTACCCCCTTTGATTAGAGCTCCAGAAGAAGAAGCATTACCAATTGCTGAAAAGATTGAGATAGGAGTGGAAATAACTAAAGCGCAAGGACAAGCGATTACAAGCAGTATGATAGCCTGGGAGAAACCCTGATCAAAAGGCCTTTGTAATACTAACCAAGGAAAGATTGTCCAGACCAATGCTAAGAGGATGATTGCAGGTGTATAATACTGGGAGAATTTTTCGATAAACTTTTGCGTTTCGGATTTGTTTTTGATAGCGTTGAAAGTTAATTCTTTGATCTTAGCGAGGGTTGAATCGGAAGACGTCTTGGTGACTTCGATTTCTAGAAAGCCTTGTTTATTTAAAGTCCCGGCAAATACAAGGTCACCTTGACGCTTATCTTTGGCAATTGGCTCTCCCGTTATGGCCGCTTCATCAACAAAAGAAACTCCAGATTTTACAACGCCATCTAAAGGAACCATATCAAAAGGCTTAACCAGCATAATTTCCCCAATTTGCACCTGATCAATGGGTATTTCTTGAGTCTTTCCTTTAATTTGTGCCATCTTTGGCATCTTATTAATCAATTGATCTATAGCTGATTGGCTTTTTTCTATCCCAATATCCTCTAGCCTTTCGGCTAAGGCAAATAGAACGATGACAATGGCTCCTTCCGGATATTCTTTAAGGTAAAAAGCCCCTATTACCGCTATAAGCATGAGAGAATTAATGTTTCTAAAATTAAGACGCAATAAAGCTTGGAATCCATGCCACAGTGTCTGATAGCCAAAAATAACAGTGACCACTAGAAAAAATGGTAGAGCAATGGGATCAGGCAAACGAATCCCAGCCAAAGATAAAAATTCAAGGATAGCTACAAGAGCTGCTCCAATGCCAAGCCAAACGAGCTTTGATTCTTTTCGATAAGCAGAACGAATCGGGTTCTTCTCATTTTTAGGACAAGAAGGGCAGTAATGGTCTTGTTTCATATTTTTTTATACAATTTATAGCCTGCTTTTTCATCCTCTGGATTTAAATAAAACAAATTGAGAGTCGTGTAAAAAACATTCTATGCCAAAAAACATCTTTTCATCTTATTGATAGCTCAGTTCTTTTTGGCTGCAACCATTTCAACGGCTTGGTCTGGTGTCATATTCATCCCTTTTTGGCTAGCCATTTGCATCGCTTGCTCTCGCTGCGCATCGTTAAAGTCTTCACAAAAAATCTTTAGATTTTTATCATTTAGCTTATCGGAGAATCTTTTTGTCTCTTCTGAAAAATTTTTACACTCTTTTTTATAATGGTGCCTTTCATATGGAGGCTCTTTAGCAGCAAGTTGTTTACTATTGTCAGCAAAACATTTAGAATCCATCGCTGTAAAGAATGCTAGGAGCATTATTAAAGAGAGCATTATTCCAATTTTTTGAGTTCTCATTTTTTTTCCATCAAATGTTAAATTTTCTTAGGCATGGATTGATATATTGTTATTTGTTCTTGTCAGGCTCATTATTTGGTTCACTTGCAACTTTTTCGACGGCTTGATCAGGAGTCATTTTCAGATTGCCAGTCCATCCCTTTTCTCTAGCCATTTGCATTGCTTTCTTTCGTTGATCATCCGTAAACTTGCCACAGAACATTTTTTGATTAGATTCGTTTAATAGAGCTCCAAACTCATACATGTCTTTTGACAATCCATGGCATTTTTCTCTCATTTTCTTGCTATGATATGGTTGTGCAGGTCCGCCTTTGGCAGTAAGTTGTACATCAGCTATTTGAGAATCTAGTGCGTTTACTGATGTAGAAAAAACCGTAAATATTGCTATCACAGCAGCAATTGGGACTAATTTTTGAAGTCTCATTTTTTCTTCCTCCACATATTAACTCTCCTTAGATATTGGTTTGGTATGCCGAAATTGAATACTTCTCCAAATGACATAAATTGCCGGAACTACGAGTAAAGTGAGAAGGGTCAATGAAATAAGCCCTCCCCATAAGGGAGCTGCAATACGCTTAGCGACATCAGATCCAACTCCACTGCTCCATATAATAGGGAGTAATCCAAAAATATTGAGGGCTACAGCCATGATTAGAGGTCTTACTCTAGATGCTCCATGTTCAACAGTCATTATTAAAAGATCGTTATGGGAATTCATGCGGCCTTCTTCTCGCCATTTTTTAAATCCCTCATCGAGATAAACGACCATAATTGCTGTTGTCTCCGCCGCAGTGCCAAGAAGAGCAATCACACCAACCCAAACTGCGACAGAGGTATTATAGCTCACGGAAAACAAAAGCCAAATGGCTCCGATGGCAGCAAAGGGAACTGACAACATGACAATCAGAGTTTGAGCAATCCCTCTGAAATTGAGGTAAAGGATTATAGCGATAATGATTAGAGTGAGAGGAACAACGATTTTCATTAAAGCTTGAATTCTCTCTAAGAACTCATATTGGCCTGTCCATTTAAGATAGTACCCTGTAGGCAATTTCAAGCTTTGTGCGACAGCTTTTTTTGCATCCTTTACATAGCCGCCAATATCTCGCCCTTCTATATCTACATAGACCCACCCTGTCAGGGATCCCATCTCATCTTTAATCATCGGAGGACCCATGACTGCTTCAATCTTACCGAGTTGGCCAAGAGGGACATGCTCCACTCGTCCAGGAACAGCTTCTGATTTCATCGTAATAGGTACCAGGATCCTCTTTAATTTATCGATATCGTCGCGCAGCTCCCGAGGATATCGTACATTAATCTTGTATCTTTCCCGTCCTTCAATAGTTGTATCCACATCAAGTCCACCAATTGCCGTTTCTACGATTTCCTGCACGTCCATGACTCTTAATCCATAACGGGCAATCGCTGCGCGATCCGGAGTAAAATCGATAAAGAACCCTCCCATTTCACGCTCTGCATAAACACTACGCGTTCCTGGAACCATTTTAAGAATTTTTTCAAGTTCTTCTCCGAGAAAGGCAATTTCCACAAGATCTTTCCCAAAAATTTTAATCCCAATCGGTGTACGAATTCCCGTTGTCAACATGTCAATACGGGCTTTAATCGGCATGGTAAAGGCATTTTGAACTCCTGCGAATTGAAGAGACTGGTTCATTTCTTCAACCAATTTGTCCTTTGTCATGCCAGACCGCCATTCCGACTTCGGCTTTAGAGTAATGACAGTTTCAATCATTGACAGGGGAGCGGGATCAGTTGGAGTTTCTGCGCGACCAGCTTTGCCGAAAACGGATTGAACTTCAGGGAAACTGCGTAAAATTTTATCTTGCGTCTGCACCAACTGTTTGGCAGCCTCAATAGAAATTCCAGGCGTTGTAATGGGCATGAAGAGAATGGTTTCTTCATCTAAGGGTGGCATAAACTCAGAACCCAATTTGTAGTAAATAGGAATGGTAGCGAGAATGAGAACAAGACACGCTCCTACTACAATATACCGAAAACGCACGCAAAAACTTAAGACAGGTTTATAAGCAGCAATGCAGAACCTCGTGACTGGATTTTTCATTTCAGGTTTTATTTTACCCCGAATAAATGTCACCATCAGCGCTGGGACTAGGGTGACTCCAAGAAGAGCTCCAAAAACTACGGAAAATGTTTTAGTATAGGCCAAAGGAGAAAATAGGCGCCCTTCTTGCTCTTGAAGAACAAAAACGGGAAGAAAACCAATAACGATGACAAAGAGGGAGGCAAAAATGCTGGGGCCGATCTCTCTAGCTGCTTCGATCACTACCTCAACTCGGGGCCGCTTTTCTCCTTCCTGTTCTAGTTTTTTATGGGCATTTTCAGTCATGATCACAGCAGAATCGACAATATCTCCAATAGCAATGATGATTCCTGCGAGAGACATGATATTGGCATTGATTCCCATGTAATACATCGGAATAAATGAGATCATTACGGCAATAGGTAGAGTGATAATAGAAACAAGAGTAGAACGAAAATGGAATAGAAAGATTAAAATAACTAGAGAAACAATGATGATCTCTTCAACTAAAGCCTCTGATAAAGTATCTATAGAGTGTCTAATGAGGGTCGAGCGGTCATAAGTCGTGACTACCTTTATTCCGGGGGGGAAAGAAGGTTCCATTTCTTTAAATTTCTCTTTGACTCGATCAATCACTTTGGCTGTATCTTCTCCAACACGCATGACGACAATTCCACCGACGACTTCTCCTTCTCCATTAAGCTCCACAAACCCGCGGCGAATATTTCCTCCGATTTGAACGCGCCCTATATCTCTGATTAAGACAGGTGTTCCTTTCTGGTCCGTGCCAACAACAATCTGCTCAATCATGCCTTTGTCAGTGATATAACCGCGCCCTCGAACGGCATATTCATGCTCTGCAAGTTCAATGACGCGGCCTCCCACGTCCCCGTTGGATCTACGAACGGCTTCTTTGATGTCGGAAA
>CAYWDE010000132.1:0-5768 GCA_964456885.1 uncultured bacterium
TATTCAGGGATTAAATTGGGATCTGAAGGGGGTGGTGTTATTTTTCTTGGTGTAGTTGCTTTGTCTTCTATAGAAGTAGAGCTTTGTGAAATGGTTACAGCGGCAGGTGTCTCTAATTGAGGGGTGACTCCGCCTGCAGGAACTTGAGATAAAGAAATAGTGGAACTGGGTGGTGTTATCTTTCTTGGGGTTGTTTCTGTACGGCCAGAGAGGGGCAAGGTGCCAATGATTCTCGGAGTCCCATTTCCAGAGGGGGGGCGAGGCGATCCTGTAGGAGTTGCAACGGCTCCAGCAACCGTTGGAGTATTAGAACCAGAATTGCTTTTCCCCTTTTTAGGGATCACTACAGGTTGATCTGAACCGACCGATTTCATTTCTAGTCTAGGGGTCCCATGGGGAGATTTTTCCGGCGAAGGGGTGATCAGGGTCTCCCTTAAGGCGGGTAGGGGGAAATCGGTTGAGTGGGAGGCGGTGAGTACTGTAGCGGATTTCGGAATCGATGTTAAACCAGAAAAAGTAGCCGCTCTTTGTAGAGGCTGTTGGTTCTGCTTTCTCTCTTCTGAATCTACAGTCCTCTTGATCCCGTTTTCTCTGAAAATTATTGCTTCATCTTCAAACGGTTCCGCTGGCCGTACAGGGTTTTTTTTCTTTCCACTACTTGCCGTAGTGGGTGCATCAAAACCTCTACCTTGGCTTCTAAAAACAGCTGAACCAACAGCCATAGTAGCGACTTTTGAAGCGGCGGCTTTTAGTTTTGCTTTTGCGGGTTTAAGGGGTGGCGTTTCATTAGCGGGAGCAGCAGGCGAAGAGGCTAACAGAGGTTCTATTTGCGATTCTGTAGCTGAGTTTCTTCTTGTCACGACAGGGATCTCTTCTGCTGAACCGAGGTTAGCGGCTTTTGGCTTTACACTCGTTGGTGCAGGCTTATAGAAAGTTCCTCCAAAAGAGTATTCGCGTCTCCCTTTTTTTTCAGATGTAGCGCTTTTGTGATCGGATTGTGGATTTTGAGAATGAGAAGCTGCTGTATTTTTTATTTTATCTACGGGTGTGGCCATAGGAAATACCTCCTTTTGAAAGGGGGCAGAGTATAAAGAAAATACTTGTATTTTGGTAAATGATTTTTTAAAGAAAAGAGAAACTTAATATCATCTGTCCGTTTTCAATCCTGCCCAAAAGCCGATTCTTGAATTACGAACGGTATAAATAGGTAAACTTTTCTTTAAAAAAAAGGGGGGATGTCAGTTTAGAACATCCCTGAAAGACCTGCTGGAAGGGGAGATTGGTTCCCTAACTTGCTATAGGCATCTTCGAAAGCGCCCAAGATCAGATCTTGCAACCCTTCCACATCGCCTGCACATTCGGGATTGATTTGAATTTTCTTCAGCTCTTTAGAACCATTTAATGTGACAACTACAAGCCCGTTGCCCGCTTTCCCCTCTACGAGGGTCGTTTCCATTTTACTTTTAGCTTGGCTCAGCTGCTCTTGCATCAGCCGTGCCTGTTTTTTCATCTTTGAAAATCCGCTTCCCATATCTCTATCTCAATTTTTAATGGTTCCTTCAAACTCTACAGCTGCAAACCGCATGATCGTCTCATAGTGGCTCGGGTGTGTAGACCCTTTTTCGGCACTTTTGGCCGGAGGTTTTTCGATCGACTATACATTTTTCTCAACCTTTTGTACGGGCGGCGCTGCAGGAGTAGGATAAGGGATCTCACTCTTTTGTGCAACGGGTGGAGCTCCTTCCTTAACCTCTTCTTTTTTAGCTGGATAAGGGTTGAATGGGACCGCCTTTAGCTCAACTGTTGGGGCTGGAGGGCTCTCTTCAATCACTTTTTCTGCTGGAAGGGTTTGCAGAAGGGTTTCTTTGGGGGTTTTAGGTTGTTCTGGAACGACGGCTATCGGCTCGACGGGTTGCGGCTTTTCTACCTTAGGCGCCTCCGGTGGAAGGGGCTTTTCTGGGGCTTTTTTTTCTGGCTCAGCAGGTAGGGTGATCCGATCAGCATTGTCGGTGAGGTTTCTCACAAGAACTTCGATCGGAACTCTATGTTTACTCCGGATGATTTGGAGAAGGAGCGATTCGAGAGCGATCCGTTGGAAGGAGCTTTTTTGGAAGCCGCTCTCGGTCTGGATGAGGAGATCGAGGATGTGGATCGCTTGCTGCTGGGTGTAGAATTTAGCTGGGGGAAAGGAGTCGTTCTGCCTACATTTGGCGTTCACGATATTCCGGTAGTGCTCGATCAGCTGTTCGAGGAAGTGGCCAAGGTCTTTCCCTGTCTGAAAGAGTTGGTCGACCAGCTCAAATGCATAGGGGAGGTGGTAGGCAGAGAACGCTTGATCAAGGGAGTGGAACAGCTCTTGGGGAACTAGGCCAAGTGTTTGCCGGACAATCGAGGAGGTGATGGTCGCATCGGAAAAGCAGAGGATCTGATCGAAAAGCGATTCGGCATCCCGGAGGCTCCCTTCCGAGAAGGTGGCAATCAGTTGAAGCGCTTCGGGCTCAACTGTGCGGGAGAGATCTGTCGCAATTTGTTGGAGTTTAGAGGCGATTAAGCCAGGTTGAATCCGGGCTAGATCGAACCGTTGGCATCTGCTGATAATGGTGGGGAGGACTTTGTGGGGTTCAGTGGTGGCGAAGAAGAACTTCGCATGCTCAGGGGGCTCTTCGAGAGTTTTGAGGAGGGCGTTGAACGCCTCCTTGGTGAGCATGTGCACCTCGTCTATGATGTAGATCTTATAGCGCCCATGGCTTGGGGCATATCCGACGGTCTCATTGATCTGCCGGATATCGTCGATCCCCCGGTTGGAGGCGCCGTCGATCTCGATCACGTCGAGCGATTGTCCCGAAGTGATCTCAAGGCAGGAGGGGCACTGGTTGCACGGCTCAAGTTCAGTTGTTGGGGTCTGGCAGTTGAGCGCCTTGGCAAAAAGGCGGGCAAGGGTCGTCTTCCCAATTCCGCGGGATCCGCAAAAAAGGTAAGCGTGGGCGATCCTTTGGAACTGGATCGCATTCTTCAAAGTGGTGACTGCCGCCTCTTGACCCACGACGTCGCGAAACGCCTGAGGACGGTACTTACGGGCTAAGACCTGGTATCTTTTTGACATGGATGATATATTATGAATATGAACAAAAATTGGCAAGAGTGGTTAGCTTCCAGTAACCGCGGATGGCGAATTGTCGTAGGGTTCGTCTGTGTTTTCTTCCTCGCCCTCTTTCTCCATTTCCGAGAAGTGAGGCTTGAAGTTCTTGAGTTAAATACGATTGCCAACCGCTATATCGTCGCTCAGATCGATTTCGAATTTCCCGATTATGAGACCACCCTCGTTTTAAAGCAGCAGGCGATGCACGATGTGGGGGATATTTACCAGATCGACGATAAGCAGATCCGGGAAGCCCGTTATCAACTTGAAGAAGATCTGATCCGGAATAAAGATTGGAGGAAGAATGCCCCCTCCAGCACTTTCGAAGAGATGTACAAAGCTTCTGATGAGTTAGAGACCCTTCTCATAGAGGCGAGGTTCACCGATCCCCGGACCATCCAAAAAGTAAAAGAATTAAACATCTCTGATGCCTCCTATTTCGATTATATGGCCGAAGGGGCGAATATCCCTCTGATGTTACCCGAAGAATTTTGGAAGAGAATTTCGCAGCAGATCATGCAGAGCGATACCTTCCATCGGGACACAGTCGATTATGTGATGCGCGCTTTCCAAAGAAGGTCGTGGAGTCTTCTTCAAGACACAGCTCTTGAACGGAGCTTAAAAGCTCAAGTGGGGAGGACAGTTCCAGATAAAATGACGAAAGTCCTTGCTGGGACTCGACTGATCAATCAAGGGGAGCGGGTCACCTCCCGCCATTTGACCATGATGCAGTCTATGAAGCAGGCGATCTCAGAGAGCCGGCAGCTCTGGGGACCCCTCACTCTCCTCTCAAGCCTTATTTTGGCGGTTATTTTTGTCACAATCAGCGCCCTCTATTTCCGGATCAGCAAACCAGTTTTTATCCGCTCTCTCAGAGAGATCTCGCTATTTGTCTGTATCATCTTGCTGACCCTCCTCTTTGCAAAATCGATCGAGTATGTGCTTTTAAAAAGCACCTCAGACGTGATCGAGGCTGTCCGCTATCCGATTGTGGCCCCCTTTGCAACGATTCTGATTTGTATCCTCTTGTCTCCTCAAGCAGCGCTGTTTGCCGCCACTTTCCTCTCGATTCTCCTCTCTGTCAGCCTCGCTGTCGATCATAGCCACTTCTTGATCCTCAATCTCGTCACCTCGATTGTCGTGATCATCTGCTCCCGCGGGGTTCGGAAGAGAAAAGAGGTCTTTAAGGTCTGTATGAAATCGTGGCTGAGCGCAATTCCGGTCCTCTATGCCTATACCCTAGCTGACAACCACTTCGCCTCCACCTCATTTCTCATCGATGTCGTCTCTTCCTTTGTCTTTCTTTTGATCACAGCGGTCCTTGTTGTGGGGCTTCTCCCCGCCTTAGAGACCGTTTTTGGTGTTCTCACCGATATGACCCTGATGGAGTACACCGATCCGAGCAGCGATCTATTGCGCCAGTTTGCTCTGGAAGTTCCAGGGACCTATCAGCATAGCCTTGTCCTTGGCACCCTCGCCGAAATTTGCGCTCAATCGATCGGCGCCAATGGCCTATTCTGTAGGGCGGCAACGCTCTATCACGACATTGGTAAAATGAATAATCCCCAGTTCTATACAGAAAATCAGCAGGGGGCTGTCAACATTCATCAACTCCTTACCCCCTTAGAATCGGCCCAAGTGATCATCGCCCATGTCACCGATGGGGAGGCGATCGCTCGGAAAGCCCACTTGCCTGAAGCTTTTATCGACATCATCCGGGAGCACCACGGCACTACTCTTGTCTACTATTTCTACCGGAAGCAGCTCGAACTTAAAGGGGGGCGTATCGATGAGGTAGACGAGAAACAGTTCCGCTATCCGGGTCCTAAACCCCATACGCGCGAATCGGCGATCATCATGATTTGCGATAGCGTAGAAGCGGCTGCCCGCTCTCTAGAAGAGATCAATGAACAGTCCCTTCTAGAGCTTGTCAATCGACTCGTTGCGGAGAAAGCAGAAGATGGGCAGTTCGACAACTGCCACCTCACTTTTGAAGAGCTGAGCCGTGTGAAACAGACTCTTGTTAAGACACTTCTCGTCGCCCACCACGTCAGAGTCAAATACCCAAAAAAAGAGCGCCCCAATGGCCATTGCTAAGAGACTGTTAACGGATTTGGATTTCGTCGATTTTGGCTAATTTTTAGTTCTTTTTTTGGGGTCAATATACGGGAGCTGATATTAACCCCAAAAAAAGAACTAAAAAGTTAGCTCAAAAGAACCCCCAAAATCGATTGAAACCAAATCCGTTAACAGTCTCTAAAGCCACCTTCGCAGCCGGTTGTTTCTGGGGGGTCGAAGCCAAATTCCGTAAAGTCCCCGGTGTCATCAATACCCAAGTGGGCTATACAGGCGGCAAAACAAAAAGCCCCACCTACAACCAAGTTTGCGAAGGGGATACGGGGCATGCAGAGGCGGTCGAAGTGGAGTTCGATCCGAATAAGGTCAGTTTTGAAGAGCTGCTCAAATACTTTTGGCAGTTTCACAATCCGACGACAAAAAATCGGCAAGGACCCGATATCGGTTCCCAGTACCGCTCCGCTATTTACACCCACACACCACAAAAAAAAGAGATCGCGGAAAGGGAAAAAGCGGCCCTGATCCAAGCGGGAAAAAATATTGTGACAGAGAT
>CAYWDE010000133.1:0-5765 GCA_964456885.1 uncultured bacterium
TCGAAAAATATCTGATTCCCCACTTACAAAACCTCCTCTAGAGGAGGTTCAAACTGCCCCCTTTTTTTAAGAAGATTTTATAAAGACAAAAAAAAAGTGAGGAATTATTATACCCGCTTTTTAAACCAAGGATAAAAAAAAATGGCTCCAGTTCCCTCCCAATTTCAAGCCCCTACTCTCGAAAATTGCCGCTTTCAAAAAAAGTATCTAGAAACCACAAGCCAGGAAAGAGAAAAATACGCAAACATCGTCAATATCATTACCTGCCCTTGTTGGATGTTTCCCGCTTTCGCAGCTCTTTTTTGTGATTGCATGGCCGATCGGATTACACTCGCTGAAAAAGATTTGCCAACAAATAAATGTGAGATCTATTTCGGCTGCAGATCGATCCGAATGGGAGTAGACTTAAAGAAAGAGAAAAAAACGGATCAATTTCTCCTTCCCCCAGAAAGAGAGGTGATGGAACGGGTGACGAATCTGATTAGTAGCCACGAACGGCTATCGAAAAACAATCCCGAAGAAGATTTTTAAAGATTTTCAGGACCTGGGCGTATTACCCAGTAATTACGCCCATAATCATAAAAGAGCTGCTCCCCTTTCTTAATTTTTTTTAGGCTCAAAAAAATCAGATGGTAAAACCCATCGAAAAACGCATAGGTAGGTTTTATATTGGGAGAGTAGCTATGGTTGATAAAGCGGGTGAAATTCCCCTTTGTCGCATCGATCACAAAGTTTCTCCCGATCCGATCGGGCACCGGATACTCATAGCAGTAATTATTTAATGGGGCAAAATAGGCGCGGAGATTTTCTCGAACAACTCCTGTATATTCCCCAATATAGCGTCCCGGTTGAATAAACTCTTCTGCAAAAACACCATGCCCGACCGTCTCTGAAATAGATCTTACAGAACTCTCAATCGAATCGCCCGACTCGATCTCCTTCCGATACTTTTCTCCAAGCTTTAAAGCAAATTCAGGGATATTCCCTAGACGGAGCTCTTCTAGGCCCCGGGTTAAGATATCGAGCCGCTCTTTTTTATTTCGGAAAGTGATCTGTGGGAGGGGGGTGAATTTCAAGTCAGGGGGGAAGATAGTGCCCATGCGCTACCTTCCGATCCAGTCAAGGCTCGCTTTGTGGAGGTAAGGGAGCCTCATTGCCATTGAGGTTTCGATGATAAGCCCCTTTCACTTTATGAGATTGCATCACACGAGCGTGCTGCAGAATTTTAATCCCTTTTTCCACATGATCCGCTGTATAATTATCATACACGAATTGATAACTTTGTTTTGTTTTGATCCCGTCGTGATTGAGGGGCAAATCGGAAACGAGCAGAAGAGCTCCAAGAGTGAATTTTCTCTTATAGCTTGCAGCAAAAAGGGTGGCGCACTCCATCTCAATCCCTTGCGCCTTCGTATTTTTCAATCGAGTTTTAAACTCTTCATTGAACTCCCAAAAACGCATATTGGTCGTGTAGGTGATTCCGATATGATAGGTCGCTTTCGCCTCATCTAGAATTTCTGTAGTCGCCCTTTGCATTAAAAAATTGGCAAGAGCAGGCACCTCAAGGGGGAAATAAAAATCGGAGGTCCCCTCCCCTCGAATTGAGGCGACAGGTACAAGGTAATCTCCCACCTGATATCTGCGTCTAAGGCCTCCACACATCCCTAACAGAATGCTCGCCCGGATCGGCAGAAATGAGCAGACATCGACAACGAGAGCCGCAGCAGGCGATCCGATTTTAAAATCGAGGATCGACACATCGTCTTTAGGACTGTGGGCGACCTTAAACATCGACCCCTCATGAATCGGAACATTCCGGGTTTTAGAGAAATAGTCGACGTACTTAGGGAAATTCGTCAAAATTAAATTTGAATGAAATTGACTGGCATCACAACCTGAATAGCGCTCAAGGGTGTGACGGGCGATTTCTGCCTCTTGGGGATTTTTTTCCATACTCACGTCAGTTTAGCCTATTGCATTTAATATTCTCAATGGTATAATCGAACCTTTATATTTAAGCGGTTAGAAAATTATGTCTTCACTTAGTACCAATGAAATCCGTGGCGGAATGAAAGTAGAAGTCGACGGAGAACCCTACCTGATCATCGGCAATGAGTTCGTAAAACCAGGGAAAGGGCAAGCCTTTAACCGCATTAAAATGAAAAACATGAAGACGGGTCGAGCGATCGAACGGACCTATAAATCGGGAGAGAAGATCGATCTCGCCGATATCGAAGAGGCAGAGATGCGCTTCCTCTATAAAGAGGCCGACGGGGTTGTCTTTATGGATGATAAAACCTTCGAACAGCTCACCCTCAGCAACGAACTTCTCGGCTCAAACGGGCAATGGCTCATGGAAGAGACCCTCTTCCATATAGTATTCTACAAAGGGGAACCGATCGAAATTGTCCCCCCCACATTCATGGAGATGATCATCACAGAGACTGCTCCTGGGGTTCGTGGCGATACAGCTTCAGGCAGAGTGATGAAACCGGCCACTACAGAAACAGGCGCCAAGATTCAAGTCCCCATCTTTGTCGAAGAGGGGGAAAAAGTGAAAGTCGATACGCGCACCTGCGAATATGTCTCCCGCGTCTCTTCTTAAAAGCAGAGCTCAAATGCTCGCGCAAGCGCGAGCTTTTTTTGCAGAACGGAATATCCTCGAGATCGACTGCGGAGCCCTTGTCCGCTGCCCCCCGATCGACTCCAATATAGACTGCATGTCGACAGGAGACGCCTTTCTCCACACCTCTCCTGAATATGCCCTTAAAAGACTCCTCTCTCAAGGGATTAGCGACTGCTACTTCCTAGGCCACGTCTACCGCAAAGGGGAACTAGGCCCTCTCCACAATCCAGAATTCACGATGGTTGAATGGTATCGGCTCAACATCTCCTTTCTCGATATGATCGACGAGACCTGCGAGTTCCTTTCCCTTTTCTTCGGCCCCAACCCCATCCGCCTCTTAAGTTATCGGGACGCTTTTCAAACCTATGTAAATATCGACTACTCATCCACTCCTCTCTTTGAGCTCCAAAAGCTCACCAACAGCGCATGGGATAAAGAGACCTGCATCCACTATCTTCTCACCCACAAAATCGAGCCCCACCTAGGGAAAAATGAGTTGACCGTCCTCACCGATTTCCCCCCTCATGAAGCGGCCCTCGCTTGCGTCACCATCAAAAATGGGGAACCTGTTGCTGAGCGCTACGAGATCTATCATGAAGGGATCGAGCTCACGAATGGGTATCATGAACTTTCCGACGCAGTCGAGCTCCGAGCCCGCTTCACAAAAATCAATCAAGCTCGAATCGCTGAAGGGAAAGAGCCCTACAAACTCGATGAGAAATTCCTCGCCTCTTTAGAGAATCTGCCAGACTGTTGTGGAGTGGCCCTCGGATTTGACCGGGCCTTGATGCTGAAGCACAAATTAAAAACAATCCACTCCGTCATCCCCTACTCTTGGGAAAATTAATCCCCCCTCTTCCCCAATTTGCGATCGATTTTTAGATTCTTTAGTTCATTAAAATAATTGATTTTTTATCAATTGCCATCCAAACTATTTCTCCTTATTTAACCAGGAGTAAAAAAAATGAACGCAATTATCCCCCATTTAGCAAAAGCTGCAGCCTATGGAGCTGCCTTTGGTATCGGCATGGAGTTCCTCCAAGATTCTGATGCTCCGAAAGGTATATGGCTCACTGCAAGCGTAGTGGCTGCAGTAGCTGCTGGAGCGCTTAGTTATTACGTAGGAGCAGCTGCCGCAGTTGGATTTTTAATTGGGACCCTGGTCACATTTAGGCATGTAGACTCGGAAATTTTCCAAATGCTAGGTGGCGGTATCTGCGGAACAACGGTAGGTTATTTAGCTGGTCGGCTCTTTGGTTAGAGCGCTATATCCTTCAGAAATGGCACTAGTGCCATTTCTGAACAATGGGGACAACTCTCCCCTTCCCAAAAGCCTTCTGCGTCACGCGGATCCCGATAGGGGCTTGACGCCGCTTGTATTCCGCTGAATGTATTTTTCGAACAATCTCTTGCACAAATTCGAGCGGTTGATTTCTCTTTTTTGCAATCTCTTCAACAGAGATTCTATTCTCTAGATAATCCTCTAAAATCGGATCGAGAATAGCAAAAGGGGGAAGCGTATCGAAGTCGGTTTGCCCCTTTCTCAACTCAGCGCTGGGGATCTTATCTAAGATCGACTTCTGGATCACCCGAACATATTTTGCCAGCTTGTAGACCTGTAATTTAGTCACATCCTGAAGCACACCTAGACCACCCGCCATATCTCCATAGAGAGTACAATAGCCCATCGCCATTTCACTTTTATTTGACGTGTTGAGAAGGATGTGGCCGAATTTATTTGAAAAAGCCATCAGGATCATCTCCCGAATTCGGGATTGGAGATTTTCTTCTGTCTCATCAGGGGGACGCTTCTGAAAAATCGGCTTTAATAAAGAGAGGTACTCTTTAAAAACAGATTCAATTGAAACATTGAGAAGCTCCACGCCAAGCCGTTTGGCTAACAATATGGAATCTTCCACACTCTCTTTGGAAGAAAAACGGGAAGGCATTGTGATCGCAACGACATTCTTTGCGCCCAAAGCCTCTTTAGCAATACAAAGCACGAGCGCCGAATCGATCCCACCAGAGAGGCCTACAAGAGCCTCTTTCAACCCCTGCTTCTGAAAATAGTCCCTCACGCCAAGGACGAGAGCGGCATAGAGATCTTGAATCGGATCCCCTTTTCGCTTAAAAGGAGTTGTTCTCCGTTCTAAATCGACAATGAGATCCTCTTCAACAAACCCTTTTGCCATTTGAATGAGCTTCCCCTTAGAGTCGATGTAGAGGCTATGTCCATCAAAGACGAGTTGATCATTTGCTCCCACTTGATTGCACAAGATGAGAGGACTATGGAGAGTCTTCGCCACTTTTTGAAACACCGCAAAGCGGGTATCTGTCCGATTAAAGTAGTAGGGGGACCCAGAGAGATTTAAAACGAGATTCACCTTTTTCTTTGTGAACTCGGCAATCGGGTCGCGCAGGTAATTCGTATAGCCATCTAAAAATCCAGCATGTTGCCACGCATCTTCGCAAATAGTGATCGCAATTCTCTTCCCCCGAAATTCCCAGATCGATTCTTTTCCCCCTGGCTCAAAGTATCGCCTCTCATCGAAAACGTCATAAGTGGGGAGAAGCGCCTTATCTTTAAATCCGAGAAATTCCCCATCGGCAAAAACGGCAGCGCTATTGTAGAGGGGTTTTTCTCTTCCCGACCGATTCTTTCTCGGCAGACCCACCACCACAAACATCCCTTCGGTCTCCGGTTGGATCACCTTCAGCTTCTTCTCCACCGCCTCAATAAACGACTCATCTAACAGAAGATCTTCGGGAGGGTAGCCTGTGAGGACCATTTCAGGGAAAAGGACAATCTCAATTTTTTTCTTTCTCGCACGAGCTAAGGCTTCGATCACTTTCCGGCAATTGCCAGTGAGATCGCCGATTGTTGGATTGATCTGAGCCGCCAGTACCCGCATCTGTAGTCCCCTTTCTCGTTATTTATGCGACAAGAGAGATAACGTCAAACAAGTTGAGAGTGGGAGATTCCGCTAGAAGAGCTACAAGGGGCCTCTTTTTTTCAAAAATTCTTGAAAAGGTGCACTAGATAGGTGGGATTTTTTTGGAGAATAAAAAAATAACAAAAATAATATGGTAAGTTAAAAAGAAATTAAAAAAAATAATAAGAAATAATATAATATGAGAA
>CAYWDE010000134.1:0-5752 GCA_964456885.1 uncultured bacterium
AGGACCGAGTGATAGTAGGGGAGACCATGCCATTGGTCATAGACAAAAGAGGGGGTGGAGAGGCCGCTTAGCGAGGTCTGGATCGCGTAGTTCATGGCAGCGCGGGTGAGCCTCTCTTGCTGCTCTGTTGCGTGTTGAGAGAGCCACTCTTGGATCCGCTCTTGATCGGTCAGATCAATGGTGGTGATGTAGTCTGAGAAGAGGTGGAAGAGTTTTTCCGCATTGCGGTAGAGGGCTTGCCCGCGAAGCGAAAAGGTGGGACGGCAGATGTTGGGATTATCTTGCGTCACATGGAGAGCTAGAGATGCGTCAAATCCGCCGATATACGCTTGTTGGTAGGCAAGATTTTTTTCATAGTCCCTTCCTCCACAGCCGAGCTCAGAGAGGAGTTTAGAGAAGAGGGAGAGGAGGGGTAATTCTTCTATTTTCAACTCAGGAAGTTCAAAAATGAGATCTGCATAGAGGATCTGATTAGTGAAGCACGCATGCTGCAGGGCTGTCCCTTTATCAATGAGGGGAAAATCACGCGCATGAAGAGGGACGTCGCGGAGGGTCACTTTTGGAAGGCAGTCGAGCGATTGATTTTCCACCTCTTCCTGGTAGGCGGCGAGTTTGGCCGACTGTTTCTCAATCTGTTTTTCTTCCGCTTCTGTTAAACGGCTCCGGATCTCTTTTAACCTTTTTTGTTCTTCTTCCAGCTCCTCTTTGCCTAAGTGCGGATCTGGCTTTAAAGTTAAACGGACAAAATGGGTGTTTTTAATTAGATATTTTTTCAAAAGATTGGGGAGATAGGTGGGGTCTTTAAGCCGGGCGCGTAAATCGGAGAAGAGGCTGTGGATGAGAAGGGCATTTTCTGATTCACTGCCATGTTGCTTAATGAGGGCCGCTCTCATAAAGAGGGTGAGGCCAAAAGGGATCCCTTCTGCTCCAATCTCGGTCCGTCGGAATTCAGCTTGGTGGAGCGATGCTTCGATTTCTGCAGTTGAGAAGGAGACTTTTTTGAGGGTGTCAAAGAGGATTTTTTGCAATTTGTCTGCATCTTTCTCATCGCACCCTTTACAGGTGATGATCCAGGGGATTTCACTCATCTCCATATCTAAAGAGGAGTCGACCTGAGTGCAAAGGCCCGACTTGAGGAGCGCTTTTGTGAGAGGGGCTGCGTCTGTATCGGTGAGGATGCTCTCCAAAATGGAAAGGGCTAAAATCTCCTCCTGATTGGCGATCGAGGTGGTGAGCCAAGAGAAGACAATTTGGGTTTTTTTGTCGGTCGACTCCTGTTCGTTGATCGGGTAGCGGTCGGAGATCACAAGAGGGGTTTCAAACCGCTTTTGCTTCGGGAGTGGAGGTATAGGGGGGAGCTTTTTTGCTTTCGCTAGTTCTGGCTCAATGAAATCGAGGTGTCTCGCAAGGGGTAAATTCCCGTAAAAAAAGAAGAGGCATCTGGAAGGGTGGTAAAATTCACGATGAAACTCGATCAGTTCTTGGTAAGTGAGAGAGGGGATCTCTTTCGGATTACCCCCTGAATTATGGGCATAGGTTAAATCGGGAGTTAAATGTTTTGAGAGTGCTTCCCAGAGGCGCGATTCGATTGAGCTCATAGCCCCTTTCATCTCATTATAAACAACCCCTTGAAACTGGACCGGTCCTTTAGGGTTTTTCGGGTCGACGAATTCGAGTCGGTGCCCTTCTTGTAGAAAACTCACATCTTTCAGTTCAGGGTGGAAGACCGCATCTAGATAGACCTCGAGGAGATTGTAGAAATCCTTCTCCACTTGGGAGCTCGCTGGATAACAGGTGAAATCTTGCCCTGTGAGGGCGTTCATGTAGGTGTTGAGACTCCGCCGAGTCATCGCAAAGAACGGGTCTTTAACGGGGAATTTTTCCGATCCGCAAAGGACCGTATGCTCTAAAATATGGGCTACCCCATTGGAAGAGGAGGGGATTGTCTGGAAAGAGAGGCAGAAGAGGTTTTCAGGATCGTCATTCGCAATATGAATGATTCTCGCTCCTGTAGGTGTATGGACCAATTCAATGAGCGCACTTTGCAGCTCTTTAAGCTGCAAATACTTTGTGATGACAAAATCCTTATAATTTTGTCCGACTGCATCTAGGGGGGAGGGGTTTTTAGGCATAGTAATGACTAGTATACCGAATTTAAACTAGTCTATCTACGCTTTTTCCCTTTATTCGCAATCCGCATGCACTCTCTAGCCATATAATTGCACTCACCTAAGAGCAGGAGGAGATGATTATGATCTTGGATCAGTATATCAGAGCTCGCATTCCGTTTGATGTCGTTCCGGAATTTTTCCCAAGCCTTATCAGCTCTCATTTGGAGCTCTCGGTAGGCTTTCCACTGCGCTTTTCGGTTATACTCAGCCGCTTTTTTCGCGTCGATTTTTATGCTGATTTTCTTAACGCTCTTCTTCCGGACAGCTTTACGAGCCGTTTTACGGATCTTTTTGCGAGCCGTTTTTTTCTTAACCATGGGATCCCCTCATAAGTCTTTCTAAGAGGATGGTTGCAAAGTAATTCGTAAAATCGACGAACCCTTGTTTTGTAACCACCATCTAAATTTAATTATATAGGAATCTTTTTATAATGTTAAAAAGAATCGATACTAATTAAATTGCAAAATCTTATGAATTTTTATCTTGGATTTCCCGGCTGATCTTCTCTTCGTTTTTTAAGATTTCCATGAGTTCATCATGAGTTTTCGAGATTCTCTCTTTAATCGATTGGATCTCTTTTTCAGTTTGGAGATACTCCTCATACTCTTTGGTCCCCTTTTTAGGTGGAGGATCATTCAGATTACGAAGGAGTTCAGTGAGTTGCTCCCGTTCATTTTTTAGCGCTTTTTTTACAGCTAACCCTTGATCGTGGAGTTTTGTCGGCCGGATGGGCCATGAACTCTTGTAGCCGCTCTATAGGTTCTTGATCTTCTTTCGTCATACATTCCCCTCCGATGAGGAGAAGCTATCAAAATAAATTTATCTACACAAGGATCTATTCAGAAAGCTCTTGAATGAGAAGGAGTTCTCTTGTTTTAAGTTCGTCTATTTCAATCTGATCCATTTGGACTTGGATGAGAAACATGCTGTATTGGGGATCGGAAGAGGGGATATCATTGATGAATGATTTCATCAGAGCAATCCGCTTTTTCAGAAGAAGTTGTTCCGCTTGATTCACATCTAATTCTTTCTGCATTAAGCTTTTGGTGTCTTCTGTGCTATCAATATAGGCTTTTTGAACCGAGGGGTCAGAAAAGTCAGGCGTATTTTCTTTGTTTGGAAAAGGGGTCATTTAATTTAGCCTGTGTTTGAATCTTAATTGTATTATAAAAATAATATTAATAAATATAAAAATTTAATTATATTATTTTTAGTTACTTCTGACGTTGGATTAGTAAAAAAAAATCCTATACGGGAAAATGGAAATTGCATAGTCTGGTCAGCAGGTTGTCTATACATCCGCATAATCTAAAACAGGAGGTTTTATGCGTAAATTGATTGGTTCTTTGGTTTTATGTTGCTGTGCTACAGTTGGATATAGTGATCATGGATCGGGTTATAATACAGAAGAAGCGGAAGTCGCTCAAGCAACAGAAGCTACAACAGAAGTCTCTAAAGAAGTGGCCTCTGCAGATGAGAGCAGCCAAGAAGCAGCTCCCACTGAATCTCATAACTGCCAGAAGTCAAAAGGCGGCTGCGGCTGCGGCACTAAGCCAAAAATGTAAGAAAGTGTCTGAAAATTGAGGGTTCTCCCCAATTTTCAAACCTTTTTTAAGAAAGGGGGAAAAATCCCCCTTTCGCAATAGATCGGTCAGCTCCAAGTGAGATTAGAGGCCGATTGGTACTCTGTAACTCGGGTCTCGAAGAAGTTCTTCTCTTTCCCAAGATCGATTGTTTCGCTCATCCATGGGAATGGATTTTTCGAGCGGTAGATCGCCTTCAGTCCAATCCGTTCAAAGCGCCGATCTGCAATGTATTGCACATAGTCTCTAAACATTGGGGCTGTGAGTCCAAGGATTCCACGGGGCAAGCAATCTTCTGCGTATTTGATCTCGAGCTCAACCGCTTGCTTGATCTTATCGACAATCTTCTCTTGGAACGAAGGGGTCCATAGCTCTGGGTTTTCTTCCTTAATTCCGTTGATTAGGTCGATTCCGAAGTTCAGGTGAACTGTCTCATCTCGCAAGATGTATTGAAACTGCTCTCCCACTCCGACCATTTTGTTCTGTCGGAGGAAAGAGAGGATCATCGCAAATCCGCTATAGAAGAAGATCCCCTCCATGATGATGTAATAACCGATCAGGTTCTCCAAAAACTTCTGTGCCCCTTCAGGAGTGGCTGTAGAGAAATTTGGATCTAACACCTCTTCGGTGATTTTCATCTCGAACTTGTCTTTATCATGGATCGAGTTCACCTCGTTGTACATGTTGAACACTTCGCCATGGTCAAGGGTGAGTGATTCAACGATATAGAGGAAGGCGTGCGTGTGGATCGCCTCCTCAAACCCTTGTCTTAACAAAAATTGTCTCGCCTCTGGATTTGTCACGTGGCGGAAGATGGCGAGGACAATATTATTCCCCACCAAGCTCTCCGCTGTCGAAAAGAACCCTAAGTTACGCATGATGACGCGCCGCTCATCTTCACTCAAGGCGTTCGATTTCCATAGCTCGATATCTTTTCCCATTGGCACTTCACTGGGCATCCAGTGGTTGGCGCAGCCGTTGAGGTAATGTTCCCAAGCCCAATTATATTTCAAAGGCATGAGTTGGTTCACGTCGACTGCGTGGCAGTTAATCAGCCGCTTCTCAGCGACATTCACTCTTTTATTTGCTGTTTTTATTGGCAACTCTCGCATCCTTCACCTAAATTGCAAACTTTTGGTTTCTCATCACGATCGACAACGATGTTGTTCGATGCTGATTTATTTTTCATCCAACGGGGTTGTAATCCCCGCTTGTTCACATCGATCGAAGATTTTTCGATCTGTGTAGCTCCCAGAGAACGGAGGTAGTAGTTCGTTTTCAACCCTTTTTCCCAGCTCAACATGTACATCTGATGGAGCTTTTTACCGCTCGGTTCAGCGAGATACAAGTTGAGAGATTGCCCCATATCGATCCACTTTTGACGGCGAGCGGCACACTCGATGAGCCACTCAGGTTCAATTTCAAACGCCGTTAAAAAGAGGTTTTGCACCTCGGTTGGGATCCTCTCAATTTCACGGATTGAACCGTCAAAATATTTGAGGTCGTCGATCATCTCCTCATCCCATAAATTGATCGATTTCAATTTTTCTACAAGGTGGGGATTGACAACTGTAAATTCGCCCGAGAGGTTCGATTTCACAAACAGATGTTTGTAAATCGGCTCGTTCGATGGGATCACTCCCGTAATATTGGCAATCGTTGCTGTCGGCGCAATCGCCATTGTATTGGAGTTGCGCATCCCATGCTTCTTTAAAGCGGCTCTGACAGGTGCCCAGTCTAAGTGGCCTACCCGGTCGATATCGACTTTCACGCCCCGCTCTTTTTCGAGGATCTCAATTGTATCGATCGGTAAGAGCCCTTTAGACCATTTAGAACCTTTATAGGTCTCATAGGTCCCTTTCTCGTGAGCCAGCTCCGTAGAAGCGAGGATCGCGTAGTAAGAGATCATCTCCATGCTCTTATCGGCAAAATCGACCGCCTGATGGCTTGCGTAGCTGATGTTTTGGATATAGAGCGCATCTTGGAATCCCATGAGCC
>CAYWDE010000135.1:0-5690 GCA_964456885.1 uncultured bacterium
GCTTTTCTGGATTATTTTGGCCTATTTTTGCCTCTTTTGGTGGGGTCAATATACGGGAGATAATATTAACCCCGCCAAAAGAGGCAAAAATAGGCTCAAAAGAACCAGAAAATTGACTGAAATTTTTATTCGGATAGGTTCTGGGATAAATTCATGAAGTGACTGAGAGAATGATTGGATGAACAAAATCGCTAAGGCTGAAAAACAGATTAAAAAAGCGCTCAACGCAAATTGTGCCTGTTATGTGTTGATCACATGCACACAACCGAGCGCAGATGGGAAAATGGAAGTGGAGATGAACTACGACGGAGATATGGCTTTAGCTGCTTTTCTTGTAGAAAATGCGGGCCAAGTTTTTGACGATCGGTTCAATTGCAGAGAATCTAAGTGACTTTCTCTCCCAATTTTTTTATGATCGCCTGTAAATAAGGTTTTTTCTGATCATGTCATCCCTAAATTTATTCAAAAAGTGGATGGAGAGTCATCGCACTGAGGTGCGGGACGACTACTACCATTTTTTGCGATTCAAATCGATTAGTACAGATCCAGCTTATGCTCAAGATGTGCGCGCTTGTGCCGAGTGGCTAAAAAACTATATCGGGAAACACACGGGGATGAGCGCAGAGGTGATCGAGACTGAAGGGTATCCTCTAGTCTATGCAGAAGAGATGAGCCAAGGTCCCGATGCACCGACTGTTTTAGCCTATGGCCACTACGATGTGCAGCCTGTCGATCCGCTTGAACTTTGGAATAACGACCCTTTTGAGCCTACCGAGAGAAATGGGAAAATCTATGCGCGGGGCGCTGTCGATGATAAGGGGCAGATTTTTTACGCGATTGCCGCTTTAAGGGCGTGGAAAGAGTTGGGGCGTAAATTGCCGATCAATTTCAAATTTTGCATCGAAGGGGAAGAGGAGTCTGCAAGCGTCGGTTTATCGAAATCTCTCCCTAAGTTGAAAAATAGACTCAAAGCCGATGCGCTTCTTGTGGTCGACTTCGATCAATTCGATCCAGAAACCCCCGCCCTTTCGTTAGGGGCAAGAGGTCTTGCCACATTTGAAGTGACATTGACCGGATCTAAAAGCGATTTGCACTCAGGGATCCACGGCGGAATGGCCTACAACCCGAACCGGGCAATGGTAGAGCTCCTTGGAAAAGTGTTTGACGAGAAGGGGAGAATCCAGATTGAAGGGTTTTATGACGATGTGTTAGAGGCCTCTGGCTCCTTTGATTTCCGTTACGACAAAGAAAATTATAGCAAAGAATTTGCGATTGGTGCCATAGGAGGAGAAAGGGGACGAACGCTTGCTGATAACAACGGATTCAGACCCACTTTTGAGATCAATGGGATGACAGGGGGATATACGGGACCAGGTTTTAAAACGGTGATACCGGCTAAAGCGGTCGCAAAAATCTCTTGCCGTTTGGTCCCCAATCAAAAACCGCGAAAGATCGCGGAAGCGGTGGCCCATTTTCTGAAAAGTCATGTGACTCCTGGGATGAAAATTGAAGTGAAAGATCTCGGTGGAGAAGAGGGATTTAGGGGGAACGCCGATTCGAAGCTCGCGAAGGCAATTTCACAAGCGGCTTCTGAAGTGACTGGCAAAAGGTGTAAAAATATCGTATCGGGAGGCTCTATTCCGATTGTCGCTTCAATGGTGAAACTTTTGGGTGTAGAAGTGGTTGGAATGGGCTATGGACTCCCGACAGATGACATTCACGCTCCCAATGAACACTTTGATTGGGGGCGGTTTGAAAAAGGGTTTTTAACGGTAGCAAGGGCGTTGGAACTAGTATGATGCAGAGAGCTGTCCGATTTTTACAGAAAGAGCCAACCATCTGGGGTCCAGTTTCCCTCCTTTGCACTCTCGCTTTTGCTGTTAAAACCGCGATTCCGTTCGATCTCCTCTTTGTCGCCGCAGTCGGATTTTTCCTTTCTGCTCGGATGCAGATCAGAGGTTGCTGCTACGCTTTCGTTATCCTTGGAATTACAGCCGCTATTAAACACACGTTCTTGGTTACAGATCACCTTTGGCTCTTAGGGATTGAAGGCTCTTTAGCTTGCGCTTTCTTCATCACTGCTTTGGGATTTGAGCAGGGGGCTCTCTGGATCGGATCGCTCCAATCGCAAATGGAGACCCGCAATGCAGCTCTTGAGAATCTCGAAGAGGAACATGCGAAGATGCAACAAGCGGCTCAAGAGCAACAGATCGCTTTTCAAGAGAAAGTGGCAACGCTCCAAAAAGAGTTGGAAGAGATTCAAATAGAACACTCTTCGATTCTTATTCTCAATGAAGTTCTCCGCAAAACAACAGCGCGCCACATTTCAGAAAATGAATCGTTGATGAGAGCTTTTCACGATTTAGAAATCGGAAGTGAATTGATTCGGGGAGATTATGAGGCCTCTGAAAGGGAGCTCAAGAGGCTGAAAAATACAGATGCAATCGTTTTGCAAAACGGACAGCTCATTAAAGAACTCAATCAAGCCCGGTATGAGAAAGAGCAGACCCACCTCATTAACGAAACATTAGCCCGCCTCCACTTTAAAGAGGTTTTAAAAGCCAAAGAAGCGGATCAAGAAGCGGCCTCTCTTCAAGAGCTCCTCTCCTCCGCTCATCAAGAGGTCCAGAGGATCGCAAAGCCTTTAGAAGAGGAGCTTAAAATAGCCCGCGATAAAATTGATTCCCTTGAGTTCGAGTATCAAAAAACAAGCCAAGAGGCGAACCGGGCCCGTGAGCACCTTTTAAAATTAAACGAGATCCAAACAGAGCGGAACTTCTTAAGAGAGAGGCTCCAATCGGCCCTTGATGAGCTAAGCTTAGTGAAACAAGCAGCCCCTGTAGAGAAAGAAAAAGTGGTTGAGAAGATCCCAGAGGTCGTTGCAGAAGAGCTCGAATATGCAAGAGCAAAGATTCTCCACCTTTCCCAAATTGAACCACTTTTCAGACAGCTGAAAAAGCAATTTGAGGAAAAAAACCATGTTCTTCATCAGGCGAGATCAGATCTTTTCAAAACAGATGCAGAGCTGCAAAAGCTCAAAATTGAAAAAGCTGCCCTTGAGCTCAACCCCCTCCCCAAAGAGGTGGAACAAGAGCTAGAGCAACTGACAGCTCAAATTCTCCTCTTGGAGGAAGAAAATCGGGAGCTTCAAGACCTTGTCACCATTTTGACAGACACCTCTTCAGACGCTGCAAAGCGAAAAAAAAAAGTGAAGACGGAATCGAACCCTACTGAACAAACACTCCTTTTTTGAGATGAATTATGGATAAAAAAGTCGTTATCATTACTGGAGTTTGCGGACGGATTGGATCGCAAGTTGTGAAGCGGTTAAAAGACAAATATACCGTGATCGGATTTGATCTCGTCTCTTGCTCTCTGCCAGGACAAGACAAACTATTTGCCGTAGATCTCTCCTCAGATGAGAGTGTAAAAAGGGCTTTTGCCGAAATCAAACGGGAATATGGGACCCATATTTGTTCTGTGATTCACTTAGCCGCCTACTACAGCTTTTCAGAAAAATCTTCCCCCAAGTATGAGCAGATCACTGTAAAGGGGACCGAAAGGCTTCTAGATCATCTTAAGGATTTTCAAGTAGAGCAGTTTCTCTTCACAAGCACAATGCTCATCCATGCCCCCACAATGCCCGGCAAGCCGATCACCGAAGAGTCTCCAATTGCCCCCACTTGGGATTACCCCCTCTCTAAGGTGCATACAGAAGAGCTGATCCATGAGAAAAGGGGAGATATCCCCTCTGTCCTCCTCCGGATCGCCGGTGTTTACGATAACCAATGCCATTCGATCCCGATTAGCCACCAGATCCAAAGGATCTATGAAAAACAGCTCGAGTCGCGCCTCTTTTCGGGAGATGTCAAACACGGTGCCGCTTTTGTCCATATGGACGATGTGGTCGATGCGATAGCCCTCGCCGTAGAAAAGAGAAAAGAGCTCCCCCCAGAAACACCCCTCCTGATTAGTGAGCCAAAAACCCTCTCCTATGATGAGCTCCAAAGAAAGATCGCCCGCCTCCTCTTCAACCGGGAGATCCACACTTTCCGCGTCCCTAAATGGATCGCAAAATTCGGGGCCTGGGTTCAGCTCCTTTTTTCGGGTAAAAAGAAGCCGTTCATCCGCCCTTGGATGATCGACCTGGCAGATGACCACTACGAACTCGATATCAGCAAGGCAAAACGGCTTTTAGGGTGGGCACCGAAGCATACTTTGGAAAAGACGCTCCCCATCATGATCGAAGAGCTAAAAAAAGATCCAGAAAAGTGGTATAAAACCAATCTTCTGGATTAATTAAGGGGGGGGGGCGTTTGCCTACCCCCATAAATCTTTTAATTACAAAGTTCTGCTACTTGAACTACTTGATCGAATCCATTCGGGCTCATGGTCCAAGCAATATATCCTTTCCCCGGTGCAGAGAAAGTATACGTATATCCAAAACAAGATTCCCCTTGAGAGGAGAGGCGCTGCGGGTCAGACCAGCTTTGAGTCGTTGTCGAGAAGCTGCTTCCAAAAATCGCATTGCGATTTCGTTTCTCTTTTTGCCAAATCAGGACGAAATTTTCATTCCCGTCCGGTTTTATTTGAGGATTCCAATTCGCCTCATTAGGATTAGAGAATAGGATGGGTGGTGCCCAATCGCGGCCAAAAGGTTTATACATGGTTTTTATTATACTCCCTTCATTTATCCCCATAGCGCATGCTGCCATAGTATTCCCTGAGCTATCGATCGCAATTTGTAGATCTGTAGGGTTTTCTTCTTTTGTTGTAAAAGGAAAAGGTTTAGACCAACAATCTTTAATTTTTGTAAGAATATTTCCATTGTATTGATTGTCGAGGTAGACAAGCGCAATATCTCCTCTCTCATTAAGAGTCGCTTCTAATTCATAAATATAGTTTTCTAGCTTACAAATACTCTCAGGTTCTGAGATAAAATGGGCATTTTGTATCTTTTGACACATCACCCTTTTTCCATCTAATGTGTGGCTTACCCAAATAGCGTATCCTGCCCCATTTTTATCTAAGATTATTTTTATATCACTAACGCTATATACATCTTCTTCAAGAGGAAGCGTCTCAATTATTCGATCAACCTGAGTGGGCGATTTTGTTAAAAGAGCGATGGCATTAACCTCTGTTTTATAACGAAACTTACTCGTAGCTTTAGGCTTGTAAGGGATCTCTTTGTGGCCAATAAAAATTAAATTTCCTGAGGCATCAAATCCAATATCAGAAGTCCAGAGGTTATCTTTCTTCGAAATCCAGTTTAAATTTACTTCCCAGGGCTTCCCTTGTTTTTTTTCGGCAACGTGGGTTACAAATTCATCTCCTTTTTCTGTTTCCCATGTGGCAAATAGGTCCCCTTCTGAATTTACAAAACAATAATTCTGATAAAGGTCGTTTTCCCATTGGGAGAGGGTTTCTGGAGACAACCATGAGGAATTTTCTGTTTTATGAGAGACGTTCATCATCTCGTTATTCCCCTGCTGTGAAAGCCAGGTTAAAACAACATCCTCTTTTTCATTCGAAAAAATGCGAGCGCAGCATGCATCAATTCGTGGATCGGAAATAGTAATTGGATCTGAACAGCTTAAGGCCCAATTGTCAGCAGAAGATAGAAGTGTGATAGCAAAAATAAATCTAATGAGCATAGATATCCCCCTTTTAAAGGGTGGGAGTATGCT
>CAYWDE010000136.1:0-5647 GCA_964456885.1 uncultured bacterium
ATCGGGTTTGAAAAGCCGAGTCAGAAGGCTTTTGAAGCCCTGATGGATAAACTGAGTCTACCCGCAAGAGAGATCATCTTCATCGATGATCGGATCGAAAATATCGAAGGGGCTAAAAAAGCGGGGATCGATGCGATCTTGTTCGAATCGGTTGAACAGGTGAAGCGTGAACTATCTAAAAGAGAGCTCTGATATTTAGATAAGCTCCTTTGCCAACACCGAAGGATTAGGGAAACATCTCTTTTTTAAAGAGCGGAGCATCGGATGGGATTTTTTTGGAGTCACCATTTTGATGAAAGCAGATAAAGTGCGATCTGGAAAGAAAAAGTTGAATAAAAGCTTCGCAGCGAGCTTTTTGTCCTGTTTCGGGATAAATTTCCAAACATTGTATCGGTTCCATAATAAATCGGAACGTTTGAGACGTAAATAATAGGGGATTAGCATCTCTATCGGCTGATTTTTAATCTGGGGGATTGGAGGCGATAGGATCTGTTTTTGGGAGAACCAGTTTCTAATTCGGATAGCCGGATCTTCTCCAAAAAACTTAGGTGTCTCAACCCACACATTCGGTCTCATATCGACTTCAAAGTAGAAGCGAGTAGTGCCAGATTGGATACACCCCATGTTTGTAAAACCGTGAGCTCCTAAAGCTTTCCCAATTTGAGCCAATTCCTGAAATATGGGCTCTTCAACAGCGCTTAAAGATCGATAGGTTCTAAGAGAAGAGGGGCCAAATTGATAAACGGTCTTTTCTATTTTTGAGTAGCTAAAGTGGATCAGGTTCCCTTCTAAATAGAGGGCCGATAAATCGAGCTCTATCCCTGGAATTTTCTTTTGAATCAGTACAGGGTTTTCGAAAACTTTGGGCTTTATATTTTTAAGATCCCCATCGGTATAGCACCCAAAGACTCCGGTGCCTCCGCTAGAGGTGTCGATTTTCACTAAAACGGGATATCCCAATTGTTTTGCCGATAGGAGTGCCTGTTCTAGATTTTCGGCGATTAAAAAAGGGGGGGTGCTTATCTGGTTCCTGAGGAATGCTTTTGAAAGGCCTATTTTAGAAAAGAGGTGACCGAAATGCGCTCTGTTTTGCACGGGGAGTAATTGGGATTTTTCCTTAAGAGAAAGTGTGGAGTCTAAGATCTCTTTGATGATCCCATCTTCTGTAGGGATGATCCAGTCGTAATTTTGTTTGAGCTGCTTCCGAAGAGTGGGGATTAAAGATCCGTTATGGGGGACTGGGTAAAAATTATTCACAAATTTAGCTCTTCTCATCAGCAGATCGGAAGAGATCAGATCAATCGAAAATCTGGCTCTTCTTAAAAGTTGGGGAAGGTCCAAAGTCATGTGAGCATTTCTGTTTATTAAAAGGGCTCTCATTTTTCTCTTTCTTGAGATAATTTTATGACAGCTTAGTAAAAAAATCTTTTCTCTGTAAAGGTTCTTAAACTGTTTATTTGAATTTTTAAACTATTTTCTTCTCCTTGTTGCTATCTTGTTAAGGTTGTATGATGGACTGATTAATCAAGTGGAGTGAGATAATGCCTATTGCTATGGTTTCTTCCTCATCTCGTTTAGATGCCCCTCTGGACAAAACAAATGATCACATAGCCGATATAATCCGGTGGATAAAAAGAGATGGTGCCTATGTTGTAGCTCATGCGGTCGCTGAAGAATTTGGGCACGTGGCCCGGTTTTTTCACCATTGCTCGGGAAGGATTGAGAATGAAGAGCAGGTCGATGCATTTCTAAAAAAACACCGGGTCATTTATATCGATTTCTCTCTATTCCCTGAGATTTTAGAGGAAGATGAATTGAATGGGGAAATGAGAGATGCGGGCTACCCTGAATGTAGCTGCAAACTGAAGAAGCGTCTTTCCGATTTAAGTCTGAGTGCAGCTCCTCCTTTTGTCGAGTATCTTAGATCCAAAGTATGCGAAGAGAGAACTCTCTGGAAAGAGGCTTTTTGAACTAGCCCAAAAAGCCGATTCTTGAATTACGAACGATATAATAAAAAATTAATTATAATATTGATTAAATTTATGGAATATATTATTATGCCTGGTAAAAAAATATAGAGAGAAGAATATGGCGATATCTTTTAATACCACATTAGCAATCCCCGATTTTACCTATAATATTGGTATGCTCTCCCAAGGAACTTTTACCAAGATCGATGGGCTCCCTACGAAAACGGATCTTCATCGGGAAACGGCGGCTGAAGCGCTGGGACGAAATCTTCTCCGTCCTGCCATTGATCGGATCTATTCAATCGCTAATCGTCTGATCCCTTCTTTTCCTGTCGCTTACGCACAAGAGATGCCGCCCTGCGAAAGTCAGATTCAAAAATCTATTGATGAGGAATTAAGGGCTCACGAATCTGCTCTAAGCCCTAAAGAGGTTAGGCCAAATATTTTTATTGCCCCTTCTCTTGTCCGAACCGATTTCAGCACGAAAGTTCGAGAGCTTATTGATAAGATCGAATCGAACCCAGTGGGTGCTCAGCTGATTAGAAAGTTAAAAGAGAGTAAAGACCGGGTCTTTATTAACTACAGTGACAAGGATATGACGAGGTTAATCCCTGTAAGAGAACCTTCTGGTTCTTCAAAAATCGATCTCAATTTCTCTCTTTCGAACCTAAGGGCTATCTCTATTCAGGGAGAAGAGATATCTAATCCCGCCTATGTCCGGCTCGTGCATGATCTAATCATGGCTACCCATTTTAGCTCCTATGGATTTGCCTATAGTCAAAATTGTGATCCTTTAGCATGGTATTCAGATGAAGAGTACGATGCGGTAATCGGGCTCCCTTCTAACAAGGAAGCGATCACAGAAAACGCTTTTAGAAAAGCAGAAGGTCTTCCAGAGAGATTTGGCTATCTATCTCCTTCACAAGAAAAACCGTTGCCGCTTTTGAGAAAGAGGATCAAATCATTAGCTAAAATTCATGAAAAAAACCTAAAAAATTATCCTGGAGTTAAAAAGATCGCAAAACGTTCAAGAGCTGAGAAGCTTTCAGGGGATGTTCTGCTCTATGCGAAAGTAACGATTGATCCGATCACAGCATCTGCTCCCCGTGCAGGAGCGTTAACGACTCTTTACTTGCCTTTAGATAAAGAGGAAGGGTTTTCTCAACTGCTCCAAGGGGATACTTATCGTATCTTGCCAGTCGATCTTATAGAGAGTAGCCTAAAACAACTGTTATTAGAGGAGTTTCCTCATAAATTGGGAAATCGGCAATTCCAGATCGTCTCTTCTCAGTTGATTCAGTTGGATGATCATGAGACCCGAATCGCACGATCAATACATGAGAGTGGTGGTTAGATAGTCTCTACATTTTAGTAAGCCGCTTCCATCAGAGGCGGCTCTTCAATCAGAAATTCTTTGGACTCTCCGGGCTCTAGCTCGACGATAGCCGTCTCTTCTTCTCCCTCTTCTTTAGCAATCTCTTCGAGTTTTTGAATAGGGAATTCCCGATTTTGGACAGTGAGGGCGCGCCAGCCTGCAGGTAGCTGCTCGATTTCAAGAAGTCTATTGCAAGCTTCAAGCGCCTCTTCATATTCGCCAACATAAAATGCGCAGATGGAGAGTTGGAAAAGATTCCCATATTGAGCCATCCAATCCATATTAAAAAGGGAATCTTTTTCGTCCGGTTGCGGAATGTATTCGTAAGATTTCAGCCACTGGTAAGCCGCCATATAGTTTTGTTCTTGGTTGTAGTTCTCCGCCAGGTAGTAGATCGGTTCTATTCGGTGAGGACGGAAGATATGGGCCTCGATCAGTGCGCTATTCACTACAGGGGTGGGGAATCCCATTCTTTGAAGCATCAGGGCGCTTTGGAGTTTAGCCCAAAAGGTCTCTTCGACCCATCCCCCCATTTGAATCCGTTTTTGAAACCATTGGGCCGCTTTGCCTGGCTCTCCTGCATCTCGGTAGCTTTCTGCAAGGTAGAAGGCGTAACGGGAGTTTTCGGGCTCTTCTTTAAGTCCCTCTTCTAAAAGGTGGACGTTAGTCCAGAATTTTTTCGTCGGATCTTTGTGAGTGGCGCCCCCCTCTTTGGTTACGTATTTTACGCTTGTCAGAGTTTCTGCGTTGTAAGCGCTGTCGCAGCCGAGGTATTCATGGGTGACTCCGACCCATTTCCAGTCGAAATCTCCTCTGACCAGCTGCGGTTTTAGGTAGGTAAAACCGGGAGAGCCGCGCCACATGTGGTAGAGGTCGGCGTTGAGTTCAGGGAAAGTGGGTTCCCCTTCGAATTCTAGAACGTCATCTGCATCCATAAAGAGGATATAATCCCCCTTCCCTTTAGCGAGTGTGAATGCCTCGCTCCGTGTCTTGCCCCAATTTTTCCAAGGGCGCTCATAGAGCTCGCCTGGGATATCTTGGAGGTGTTTTTTGATGATCGCTTGTGTTCCGTCAGTTGAACCGGTATCAACGATGACCCAATAGTCGATCACCGATTTAATGGAATCGAGACATCTTCGGATTACTTCACTTTCGTTTTTCACAATCATATTCAGGCAAATGGTCTGTTTCTTAAAGGCTGGAGAGATCGGTTCCTCCAATTTCACCGGTTTTTCTGTAAACGCAATGTCCTGTTTTTGAGAAACAGTGCAACCGTATGTAAGAAGGAAAACCGAAATAACAAACCTACCGAACTTCATAACCTGCCTATGCTTAAAAAATGGAGGTGATTATAGGCGGGGGCGAAAATTATCTCAAGGGGCGAAGAGCCTGATACAGCGCTTTTTTATCGAGGGTTGCGATCCAAATTTCGCAGTCGTCTTTCCCGTAAGCGAGGTAAATAACAGGACCTGCATCGACAAAACCGCCAGGGAAGATCACTTTTTTCCCATAGGAGTCTGGATCATAAAAGCCCTCTTTGAAGATCGGTATCTGAGTCATTTTAGTGATCGTAAATGGGGGGGTAGGAGAAAATGTGTAGGCGCCCATGAAATAAAACCAGCAGCTAGTATCCCAGTACCTACTTGGAGGAATAACAACAGAAGAGTGGAAAAATGAGAGGTACTCTCCATCGATAAGAAGCGCTGGAGTTCCTCCCCGTACAGTCCCATATTTCCAGAGGTGGGGCGTCTCTGTTTGAAAGGAGGCGAAGCATTCCCCATCGAAAAAATTGGGTTGGAGCACTTCATGAGGTAGGATCGAATAAGAGAAAAAAAGATTTTGATCTAAGGTAAAAGGGACCCAATTTTTTTCCCAAAGTTGGGAATTTTTTGCCGAGTAGAATAATTTCAATGGGATAGATATTTGAAATGAATTTTGAATTGAAAAAAGCTCAGCAATATACATATCTCGACGATCTGAAAGAGAGGGGGTATCGATATGTGGATTATCATTGAACAGGAGGAACAACCGATCTCGATAGAAAAAAAGGCGGGCATCTTCAGCTTGTGGAGCGATCTTTTGATTAACGAGACGGGTATTTAGGATCTGGGGCTCTGTAATCGGATCAAAGGTTTCATTTAAATGTACAATCCCGATCCATGAAATGTGGGGATTGAAAACAGGATCTGGGCAATAGCGAAAAGTGAGAAGATACCCGTTGTCTATTCGCGCTAACGACGGGTTAAAAGCTCCTGGATAGTCGTCAAATTCGATTTTTTTCTCAGCTATAATAATTGTGTTA
>CAYWDE010000137.1:0-2015 GCA_964456885.1 uncultured bacterium
CAGGTGATGCAGATCGCAAGCGCGCTCGCCGGCTATTCCCTTGGCGAGGGTGATGTGCTCCGGCGTGCTATGGGGAAGAAAGATAAAGAGGAGATGAACCGGCAGCGGGAAAAATTCGTAAATGGCTGCGCGCAAAAAGGGATCGATAACGACACAGCGGTCCGGATCTTTGATAAGATCGAAAAATTCGCCTCTTACGGCTTTAACAAATCGCATGCTGCCGCTTACGCCTACCTCTCTTATGCAACTGCCTATTTCAAAGCCAATTACCCAAAAGAGTGGATGGCAGCTCTCATGACGTGCGATCAGCACGATACGACGAAACTCGCCAAATTCATCGGGGAGGCGAAAGCGATGCATATCTCTGTATTGCCTCCCGACATCAACGAAGCGTCTGGCGAATTTGCCGCCTCTAAAGAGGGGATCCGTTTCGCCATGGCAGGGATCAAAGGAGTTGGAGAAGGTGTTGTTGAAAAGGTGATTGAAGAGAGGGGAAAAAACGGCCCTTATGCGAGCCTATACGACTTTATCGATCGGGTAGATAAAACCCGTGTCGGGAAAAAACAGATAGAGCTTCTTATTGAGGCGGGTTCTTTCGATTTCACCTCTTGGCCTCGAGATGCGATGCGTGAAAGCGTCGAAGCGATGTACGAGCAGGCTTCCCGCGATCAAAAAGAGGCCTCCCTTGGAGTCCTCAACCTCTTTTCGCTGATTGAAGAACCGGAAAAGCCATTCACAACCGCTCCAGCTATCCTTAAAAAATCGACCCCCTTGCAACTTTTACAGAGAGAAAAAGAGTTGCTCGGATTCTATCTGACGGGCCATCCAATGGACGGCTATAAAAAAGCTTTAGGGCGCCTCTCTTGCGTCCCTTTAACCGACATAGAACAGCTCCCAGACAATCACATCTTACGGGCAGCCTTTGTTGTTGAGACTGTCCAGGTTAAAATCTCCAGCAAAAATCAGAAGAAATTCGCGATCCTCTTGATCAGCGACGGGATGGAACGGTTCGAGCTTCCCGTCTGGTCTGAAATGTTTGAAGAAAAGGGGCCCCTTTTAAAAGAGAACCAGCTCCTCTATGGCATTTTACAGCTCGATAGGAAAGGGGGGGCAGTTCAACTCTCTTGCCGCTATCTCGATGACCTCACAACGATAGATGAGGCCCGTATTAAAGCTTGCGATGACGCATATGACAAATTAAAGATGCAGGCTAAAGCGTCCGAAGGGAAATGGAAAACGGGGCCAAAAGAGTCGAAAGAAAAGGGGCCTCAAAAAGAGAAAGGGGCTCAAGTGGAAAAAGAAGAGATTAAAAAAGTGGCGATTCATCTAGACGCAGATAGAGTTCGCTTAAGCGAAATCCTCGCGTTTAAAGAACTATTCCGCTCCCATCCTGGCAAATCGCCTCTCGAGCTCCACTTCCATATGCAACAGCGCCGTTTAGGCACTGTGTTTGTCGATTCGCAGTGGGGCGTAAAGGCAGACAAAGTTTTTCAAGATCAGCTCAAAATTCTCACCTCAAAACTCGGCTACAAATGTGAAGTGCAATGATCTATCACTGCGATCTCACTGCCGATTGTTGGAAAAAAGAGAGCTGCCCCCCTTTTACTGAACTGATGATTTCATGGAATGGCGCTCGCCCTACAAAGGGGAACTTTCTCATCTATGTAAGTGTTGAAGTGGGAGAATGGTCTCCCTGGCTCCTCTATGCCTCTTGGGGAGCAGAAGGGCAAAAAAGCTGTAGCGAAACCGGTCAGTTTGCAAAAGTGTATCAAGACGCTTTTGAGATTTTAGACGGGAAAAAAGCGACTGGATTCGAAATTCAAGTCGTTGCAGAAGGGGGCGCATCGCTAGCAGGTCTACATCAAATCCACGTCTATACTAATGGCAATGCCCCTGTTAGGAGCACCTCTTCCTGCATAAATCCCGTTTATCTCAAAGTAAACGGCCTTTCTCAACAGCAGTTAACTCATGAGCGGTGCCGCGATCTTTGCTCACCCACCTCGACAACAGCTGTT
>CAYWDE010000137.1:2025-5637 GCA_964456885.1 uncultured bacterium
TTACCTTTCAAAGAGAGACAACATTGATCCGATCCATTTTGCCGCCTCTGTTTGGGATGAGAAATTCGACATTTTTGGCAATTGGGTATTGAATGTCGCAGAGGCTTCTAATCAATTGGGCCCTTCGTGGAGCTGTTGGGTAGAAAAGCTCTCAGGATTTGATCAACTTTACTCCCATCTTCTTCAGGAAACCCCTGTGATTGTGAGTGTGAGAGGCCCCTTAATCAACAGTGCAACCCCTTACGCAAGGGGACATTTATTGGTAGTGATCGGATTTAATCCAGAAAAAGGGGAGGTGATTTGTATGGATCCAGCTTTCCCAACAGATGAAAAAACCCACGTCCGTTATCCCCTTGCAGATTTCTTGCAGGCTTGGGAGCGGCGTGGGAACTTAGCTTACCTATTTTCTCTGAAATGAAAAATTGATTATTCCCCGAATTTGTTCGCTGGTTTCAATTCGGTAAACTCCGTGAGCTTTTAAATGGATCACATTTCGTAAGGGCTTTTTCTCTGCCATATTTACAGGATGAAAATGGCTATAATCATAATCCATCGTATATTCTAAAAGAACAGGCGCTTTAGGGTTAGTTTTAGGGATGATCAAAGTGATTTTTTCATCTCCCGTTTCATCGACAAAATACCCTTTAAAGTTTTCAAGCGAGTGTTGAACAAGCTCCTGTCCAACGGCTGTTAATGTTTTTTGAGAAAATCTATTGATAATTTCAGGAATTAAATGAATTCTTTGGTCGCCTAATTCTTGAGCCAAAAAATCTAAAAAATCTATTTTCACTTTTGTTTTTAAAGAGCTATTTGCTGTGTCTAATAAATCTTCGTCTAGTTGACAAGTTTGTTCTTTTTCTAAGGCTTCTATTTCCTCAAATTCTTTTTTGTATCTACTCCGAATGGATTCTCCCCCATAAAACAAATTTCTACTCATCTCTTTAAATCCTTTATAGAAATCCTTCGGCTCCCCTTCTGCATAAGGGGTGTCAGAAAAAATTTTAGTCACAGTGCCGGAAGTTGGAATCGGATCTGTCTCTACAATAGGCTGGAACGGAGGCTCGGATGGGAAAATATAATAATTATCTACTGGCATACCCATTTTATTATCACCTTTTTTTATTTTATTAAATATAGTTAAATTATATCTCTGTTTTTGTTTGTTTTCAATATTAATGAATAACTGGTGGGTTGAGAATTTTTGAAGGGACTTATGTGAAATATTTTGCCAATTCTCCAGGCTATTTTAATCAATTTTTGACTCATGTATTGAGGTTCATATACGAAGTTTGATATGATCCTCAATAGATGAGCCAAAACTTGGCAAACAGCTATAAAATTGTTAGAAACTCAATCTCTTAATAGCCTACACACTATGAAAAAATTTATTTTAATTCTGCTCGCCTCTTCCTCCACTTTAATGGCCCTGGAAGAATATGAACTCGTTTGGGGCGACAATGTCCCTTCTGCCCAAGAATACAATAGCGCCCTGCAGCAAGCATTGAATGGAGGCGATTGGTGGAAGGTTGTAGACTATGCGAATATTATCTCTTACAACTTCCCAACGAGCCCTTTTGCCTCTGAGGCCTCCTATTTGATGGGCGAGGCTTATTATAAGCTCAATCAATTCGAATATGCGAATGAGTGTTTCACTGCCTATTTGACTCATGCAATTGCGCCAAAACATTTTGAAGAGGCGATTGAGTATAAATTTAATATTGCCGAACACTTTGCTCAAGGGACGAAGAAAAGGCTTTTTGGATCTCCTAAAATGCCTGCATGGGTCCCTGCAAAAGAAGATTCAATAGAGATTTATGATCAGGTGATTGCTGGCCTTCCCCATTCCGACTTTGCTGTCCGTGCTTTGCTCAGCAAAGCAAGAGTGCAAGCGTATATGGAAGATTTTAAACCGAGCATTGAGACGTTAGATCTCTTGATTCGCCGCTTTCCGAAACACGATTTAACAGCTGAAGCTTATCTAGAGAAAGGGAAAGTCTATTTAATGGAATGCCAAGCGCAGAATCTCGATCCCGATCTTTTGGATTTGGCAGAACTCAATTTACGGAAATTCCGACTCTCATTCCCAAGAGAGCTCCGATTGGTCGAATCGGAAAAAACTCTCTCTGACATGAAAGAGGTCTTTGCTCAGAATCTCCTTGAGACTGGGGATTTTTTTGAGAAAACAAAAAAAATGCCCGCATCTGAGATCTATTATCATAAAGTTGTAGCGAATTATCCAGAGACCCAAGCTGCAACAGTGGCCCGTGAAAAACTTGAAGCGCATCAATCTACTCATTAGTTTTATTCTTCTCAGCGGCTGCAGTTACCACTGGCAGCCCACATTTCCTTACGGAACACGCCCAACAATTACAGTCCCTTTTGTCTCTGGGGATGAGGATGGGACATTAACGGCTCAGATCATCGATTCACTCAGTGAGTCTGGTCTTGTTGATGTCGTCTCTTTCGGGGGAGATTATGAGCTCCGAGTTTCTATTGTGGGAGAAGGGGATGATAAAATCGGTTTCCGAGTCGATCCTCAAAAAATTAAAGGGAAAGTGAGGAAAACCCTCTTATCTAGCGAGGGGCGTAGAACGATGTCTATTGAAGCCGCTCTTTATACAGGAGAGGAGATCGCTTACGGGCCTTATAAATTAAGTGCAGAGGCCGAATATGATTATGTAGACGGTGATTCAATTCAAGATTTAACCTTTATTAACCCTGCAGGAGAGGTCGTGACAGTGCTCCCTTTTTCTTTAGGGCAGCTCGAATCGGTTGAATCGGCAAAACAGGCCTCCGCAAAGCCCCTTTACAGAGGCCTAGCACAAAAAATAGTCGATCTAATTTCTTCAGAATGGTGATGTTTAAGTGAAAAAAATCTTTGTAGCAAACATTGAGCAGCTCCACCCCCTATTAAAATGGATACGTGCTCAACTCACTCAGATGGAATTCAGCACCTCTACTCTAAATAAAATAGAGCTTGCCTCTGAAGAGGTTTTCATCAACATCATTCACCATGCATATCAGGGAAGAGAAGAGAGTGTGGAGATGGAGATCCACCTCTTTCCGAAAAGCCATATCGAGCTAGTCTTTAAAGATGCGGGTCCTCCCTTCAATCCGTTAGATGCAAAAGAGATAGACTCCTCATCAAAGCTCGAAGAGAGGGAAGTGGGTGGATTGGGAATCCATTTCATCCGTCAACTGATTGATGAGGTGCGCTATGTTCGAGAGGGGACTTTCAATATCCTAACCCTCGTTATTCGCCGTCCTTGAAAGAGGTCAGCGTCTCTTCGGTCTCGAGCATATCTGCAAGATAGTGCTGTAAGACTTTGAGGACGTAACGGGGGGTGTTGTAAACTCCCTCAGTTGCAAAAACGACCTCCAACTGCGCTTTTTCTGGATGGTTAAGGGCAATTAGGACATAAGTATGAGAATGTTCCCCTTCAACTTTCGGAATGATCCACACAATGAATTGCTCATTAAATAGGGTCACTTTTTCCACACTCTCAATCACATGGAAATATTGGGTCAGATCATCTGCATCCCCTTGGTCTTCGGCGAGGCTTGAGAGCAAGCCTTGCTCATGAAGGAACTGCAGATTGATAGGAGTGACCC
>CAYWDE010000138.1:0-5611 GCA_964456885.1 uncultured bacterium
AGTTGGACAAAGGCGCCAAAAGCTGTTGTTTTCGTTACTGTTCCGTGAACGACAGTGCCTACAGGGAGAGTCTTTTCGATTGATTCCCATGGATTCATGCTCAATTGCTTGACGCCGAGGGTGATCTTTTTGCTCTCTTTATCAACTGACAGGATAACTGCTTCAACTTTGTCACCTTTCTTCAATACTTCTGAAGGGTGAGATACTTTTTTGATCCAGCTCAAGTCGCTGATGTGGATCAACCCGTCTACGCCAGGCTCCAACTCGACAAATGCGCCGTAGTTGGTCAGGTTGCGGATTTCAGCCACTACGCTGCTTCCGACTGGGTATTTTTTCTCAACATCTTCCCAAGGATTGCGCTCTGTTTGCTTGATGCCGAGAGAGATTTTCCCTTCTTCTTTCTGTACAGAGAGGACAATCGCTTCAACTTCATCGCCCACATGAACCATTTCGCTAGGCTCAGTGATGTTCTTTGTCCAAGACATCTCTGAAACGTGGATGAGTCCTTCAATGCCTTGCTCGATTTCGATGAATGCACCGTAAGAGACGAGGTTAACAATTTTCCCGCGGACACGTGTTCCTGGAGGGTATCTCTTTTCGATCTCTTCCCATGGGTTGTCTTCTTTCTGTTTCAGGCCGAGTGCGACTCTCCCTTTGTCTCGATCAACGTGGAGGATGATCACATCGAGTTCTTGGCCAAGGTGGACAAGTTCAGATGGGTGTTTAATCCGTTTCCAAGTCATGTCGGTGATATGGAGGAGGCCATCAATGCCGTCAAGATCAAGGAAGACGCCGAAGTCTGTAACGTTCTTCACGATACCCTTGCGAGCTGTCCCTTCTTTGATGTTCTCAAGAAGTTCCGCCTTCTTAGAGACGCGCTCTTCTTCGAGGAGCTCTCTGCGGGAAACGACAATATTTTTTCTCTCAATGTTGATTTTGAGGATTTTGAAGTCGTAGCTTTTGCCGACGAAATCGTCGAGATTTTTGATTCTCTTATTGTCGATTTGCGAGCCGGGGAGGAACGCTTCCATGCCGATGTCGACCATGAGGCCGCCCTTCACTTTGCGCATCACTTTCCCTTTAACAATAGAGCCTTCTTTGCAGTGGTTAACAATGTGCTCCCACTGTCTGTATTTGCGGGCTTTCTCTTTAGAGAGGACGATTTGGCCGTCATCACCTTCTGCCGCGTCTAAATAAACCTCTGTCTCTCCGCCCAGAATCAATTCTTCAGGTTCTGCATATTCAGAAATCGGGATGAGCCCTTCAGATTTTAAGCCTACATCGACTACAACGTAATCTTTTGTGATTTCGACGATTCGACCTTTTAGGATTTGGCCGATATTTAAAAGGGAAAGGGTTCCTTCAGAAAGTTTATCTTTTCCGAATAGCATATCGCGAAATTGTCTCGCTTCGTGCTCTTGAAAGTCTACATCATCGAGGACGTTGCTGCTATTCCAATCGTGGGTGGGGTTTTTAGACATGGGTTTTGGGTTTCTCCTGTTAATAAAATGACGGCATCGTCTTGCAATTAGATTGCCCGGAGACGACTGTGTCTGGTTAAAGGAAAAAGATTAACAAATCTCATTGAATATAAGCAAGTATAGAGAAAAAATAAGAAGAGAGCTTAAGCCCTCTATTCATAAATTTTTTAGTTGGTTTTGGCGTAGAATAGAATGGGGAGGTTTTGATTTAATTTTGTTCTCATTTAGGGTAAAATGTTCCCATTACTATCGACCTGAAAGGACTTAAAAATGGTATCAATTGCCACACCGCTGCCTCGACTCTATTCCCAAATCGAAAGCCTACCTCCTGAAGCAATAGGTAATATTTTAAGTTATTTAAACGTCCTAACCGGCTCGGAGGGGATTGTTAATGAATCAGATATACGGGTAGTTGCTAAATATGCAAATAACTTAGCTCGAACAAGTAAAGCTATGTGGGCTAAAATCAACCACCCTATAGCAACAGGTTTATTTCTCGAATCATTAGCTCGCAAATACTCCAAAACTCCTGAAGAATTTGCTTGTCAAATGGATACGCCCGGCTGTCGGGAATGGATTTGGGAATCTATTAAAAAAAAATGGGGATGAGGAAACGTATCGGGTCATCCAAGATGTTTATCAGCTCGCATCTCAAGTTTTAAAAGAAGCCAAAGCGGCGGGATTAGATTTTGAGTATACTGAAGGAAGTAAAGACTGGCCTGAGCCAAATCCTTTCTATTATCAAACTCGTCAAGGATTTGAGTTATATATTGGTGCTGCTCCATCTCATATAGCAACCCCTTTTGGGAAGATAAAAATATTCGGAGGGGGGAGTAGCAGGGGATATTCCCCTCAGTCAGTTTCTGAGGTGTTCATTAAGCGGTTGAATGGGATATTTAAGGGGGTCACTTCTAGCCGTAGTTTTCTGGGGGATGAGAGGGGGGTTCTACGAAAGGTAGATTTTTCACCTGGAAATACAATTAGAGAGTTATCTAAAAGCGATTTTCAGGGGATAACAGAAGAAGAAATGGAGAGAGAACAAGGCTCTCAAAAGCTAATTTTAAATTCTCTATGTGGAAATGAAAGTATTTATGAAATAGGGCAGGTTGGGGGGAGGGCATTGCTGCCTGTTCAGCATTACTCTCAAAGATCTCAGCAAAGAAGCTATGAGCTGATTAATAAAATTTGGAGCATGTTAGAACAGAAGCGCTCGGGGCAAGATCCAATAGCGGATAGAAAAAAGCCTATATCTGCGGTATTCCAGCCGGCTAAAGAGGAGATCTCTTCCTTAAAAAATCTCAATCAAATTGCTGAGCTTGGGATTCTGCATGTTCGGCGCCTTTCAGAGCAGCCGATTTTTAGGGGTCGTACATCTCTTTCTTTTCCTCAAAAAGTGCTTGTTTTACCTGATTATCAAGAAGCCCTTGGATTAGAAGTATTGAATAATGGAGCCAAAAAGTTTCTCGATAAATCAAATCATTGGCACATACATACATTTGGCTCCGGAAATAATAGGTTAGTTTTAGATGGGAAGGATTTGGGAGATGGGTTAACGCTATGGATCCCTCAGAATAATCATCCTTGTAGTCTAGAGGTTCTTGAAGGAGCCTATAAATCTGCTTTAAAGGATATCGGATTGGGTTGGAAGCCTGCTGCTTTAAAAGACTACCCCGATATTCTCCATACTGAATCTGAAGAGGAGTATGCACTTTTTGTAAAAGAAAATGGGAACGATCTACTAATGCGCGTAGTAGCTAGTCAAGTAGGGTTATCTAAATTCCTTAGCTGTCATAACGATTGGAAGGGGTTTGAACGTAGAAATACGATCTATTTGTGGGTTAAAAAGGACAAAATGCCCCAAGTATTTGAGTCTCTTCAAATCTGAAATTCAGGGGGAGTTTCTAATCTTTTGTATGATTTTTCCGCACCTAAATGCCGAATAGTCTTAACTATTCGGCATTTAGGTGCGGAAAAATCAAGAAACAGGGTTTCTTATTATTTCTGAAATCACTCGATTTCTAATTTATAAAAATTATTTCAAGCAAATTTTCCTCTGTATCTGTCTGGAGACGAGGAAGTTTTGCAGAAATAAGTTTCATTTAATAAATTGTCTCAATTTGTAATATAAAGTTTTTTCTTTATTTTTTTTTAACAGGTTCGCTAGATTGAAAATTTCTAGCGTTGGGGGTATCGTTTTTTCCCCGACTGGAGAAAAAAATGTTAGTAATGAAATTTGGCGGCGCGAGTGTCGCAACATCAGAAAGCTTCCTAAAAATTGCAGAAATCGTTATTCAAAGATCTTTACTGCACAAAAAAATAGTTGTTGTGATCAGCGCAATGGGAAATACGACCGACCAACTTTTAGAACTCGCCCGCAAAGTTCATCCCAATCCTCCAACTAGGGAACAAGATATGTTGGTCTCTGTAGGGGAGAGGATTAGCATCTCTTTACTCGCCATGGCTCTTGCCAAACTGGGAAAAGAAGCGGTGAGTTTTACAGGGAGTCAGTCGGGCATCATCACTTGTGAAAATCATTCTGAGGCAAGGATTGTCGATATCAAGCCAAAAAGACTCACTGAGGCCTTAAATCAAGGGCAAATTGCGATTGTCGCCGGGTTTCAGGGGGTGAGTCGAAAAGGGGAGATCACCACTTTAGGTAGAGGTGGATCAGATACGAGCGCTGTCGCTCTAGCGGTTGCTTTAGGAGCTCCGAAAGTGGAATTTTATAAAGATGTCCCAGGGATTTTTGATGCAGATCCGAAAAAGAACCCAGCAGCCAAAGTATTGCCTCAATTGAGCTATCAAGAGGCGTTGAACTTAGCTAAAGAGGGGGCCAAAGTGCTCCACGCCCGGAGCATTGAGCTCGCGGAAAAAAATGGGATCGAACTCTCTGTCCTTTCGTTCCAAGATCCGACAGGGTCTGGAACTATTGTAGGATATAATAGAAACAAAGAGGGGAGAAATCATTCTCCCTGTTATGAGGTACCAGCATGTTCGTCCAGGTAAATCAAGATCCAGTGCAAACTTTCCCTTTTAGGGGGTCTCAAGGGGAACTAGATTTAGTCGATGACATCGAACTATTTGTATCTCCAAAGAAAGAGCGTTCAAAAGCAGGACGCCAGGATACCCACAAAGGGAGCTCTAACGCTCTTGTTTCTGATGCACAGCTCGAATTTGAATTCCAATTTGCCTGCCCTTACATAGAGGCCGAATATTACCGAGATGGGGCTCAAGATCTGATCCGCCGGTTAGTCCCTGCCGATCTTTTAGAAGATGGGGGGCATATCCTCTCATCGCAAAGAGCCCGGTTTGCCGATATGCTCCCCCTTATCTGTTGGTCTGAGCTGGCGAAAGCCCCTTCGGCTCTTTCTGTCCTTATGTTGTGTAAATACCGGTTGAACGCTTGTAATTTCTTCTATGATATGATCAGCCGTTGGCTCCTCCCTCAAAAACGGGTCAATGTGGAGCTCTTTTTCGCCTCCGATGTCCGCCTCCCCCATTTATCGGATGATCTCCTCTCTGTGGCCGAGATCGTCGTCCATTTAAGGAGCGCACAAGATGTGGAAGAGGTGCGCCGCAACCTCCACGCGATCGAAACTGAAATCCGCCTCGGCGTCGTCTCCAACTACCATGCGCGCCGGATCCTCGAGTTCAAAGGGCTCTCTGCAGATGGGAAAACGGCGATGATCCAGGAGAAGATCGGCTCTTTGATCCAAAGCCACTCGAAAGATTTCGACCAGGGGATCTTCTCTCAGATGCAACATTTCCTCGTCTGTGTCCGGGAGGATTTTAAACATTTACGGGACTATCACCACATCAGCCGGATCATCTCTAACCTCCACTCCCTCCGTAAATTCATAAAACAGAACGTCCAAGTCTATCCAAATAAACGGCATGTGATTTTCAAATTTTTGAAAACGAAATTGACCCCCACCTCCCAAAAAGAGAAGCCTGTCCTCGGTATTTTAGCGGGTCTCAACTTCCTCAAAGAGCATGAGGTGTTTGAAACAGGTCATCTAATCGGAGCGATTCAGAAAAATCTCCCTGCAATCCGTCTTGTAGAGGGGTCCACTTTTGTCGATCGGGGAGAAGGTTCTATTCAGGTGATGTACCTTGAAATTGAAAAGGGG
>CAYWDE010000139.1:0-5590 GCA_964456885.1 uncultured bacterium
GCCCCTTAGGACCAAATGCTCATTCTATGTAAATGGGTATTTCCGGTCAAAGAAGCTGTTTCATCAGTAGCTTTTTATTGCTGTTCATAGGTAAAATTTCCCCTTTATTATAACGCAGTTAATTTGTGCAAAACGAGACTTCAATAGATTCTGAAAATTTACCGCCAGTAAATTTGGCCGCATATATAACTTTTTTAAACCAAATCAAAGCTGACATTCAACAGGCCCAATTGCGGGCAGCTATGTCTGTGACTCATGAGCTTACTAACCTTTATTGGCGTATTGGAAATGGTTTGTGTCAAAAAATATTTGAAGAAGGGTGGGGCGCAAAGACAGTTGAACGCGTTGCCAAAGATATAAAACTCTCTTTTCCCAATGTCTCAGGCTTCTCTTATAGAAACCTTTACTTTATGCGGCAGTTTGCTGAATCTTATCCTCGTGGTATTTCTGAAACAGCTGTTTCACAAATTCCTTGGGGACACAATATTATTCTCTTACAGAGAGTGGATAGCTTCGAAAAGAAGCTTTGGTATGCTCAGCAAACTCTAGAAAATGGGTGGAGTCGCGCTATGTTGGTCAACTGGATAGAGTCAGATTTATATAGTCGTCAAGGTAAGGCTCTCAATAATTTTAAGAAAACGCTTCCCGATTTCCAATCAGATTTAGCCGAACAAACTCTTAAAGATCCTTATAATTTTTCATTTCTTGCTCTAGATAAGAAATATCGGGAGCAGGAATTAGAACAGGGATTGATTGATCATATTCAAAAATTTTTAATGGAATTAGGTCAGGGATTTGCTTTTATTGGGAGACAGCATCCTTTAGAAATCTCAGGTAAGGAATATGCGATCGACTTATTATTTTATCATCTGAAACTTAGATGCTATGTTGTTGTGGAACTAAAAGCCACTGAGTTTGATCCCCGTGATGCTGGTCAAATGAGTTTTTATCTTTCCGCTGTCGATGATTTGCTTCGCCATGCAGACGATCGTCCTACGATTGGGATGATTTTATGTAAAACTAAGGATAGAATTGTTGTAGAATATGCTCTTCGGGACAACTATAAGCCCATAGGTGTAGCTAGTTATGAAACAAAAATTATGGAATCTTTACCGGAAAATTTAAAAGGCAGTTTGCCAACAGTTGAAGAGCTTGAAGCTGAATTCTATTCCAATAAACAAGTAACCGAATGAACTCTAAAATCCCGCTCCTTTCTCTTGTATTACTGATTGTCGCTGCGATTGACAGCGTGCGGACTCTGCCGACCACTGCTCTTTTTGGCAGTTCGCTGGTATTTCTTTTTATCCTCTCTGCAATCTTTTTTTTAATCCCCGTCGCTTTCATCTCTGCAGAATTTTCTTCAAGATATCCAGAAGAGGGGGGAGTCTATTATTGGATTAAACACGCTTTTGGGGATCGGATCGGAACCCTAGCAGTTTGGCTCCAATGGATCAATACGATGGTCTGGTATCCGACGATGCTCCTCTTCATCGCGGGGACCGCTGCCCACCTCCTCAATCCGGCCCTAGCTGTCAATAAATGGTTTCTCCTCACCACCGCTCTAATCACCTTTTGGGGGCTCACACTTCTCAATCTTCGGGGCATTCAGGTCTCGGCTAGGATGAATGCGATTTGCGGCACATTTGGGACCCTCTTGCCGATGGGAATTTTGATCTCTCTTGGGATTGGCTGGGTCCTATTGGGTAACCCCGTTGCGATCTCCTTCTCCATTAAAGAGCTGATCCCCTCATTTAACCTTTCTGAAAGTGGCGGAGCTCTTGTCACCATTATGGCCTCGTTGCTAGGGATGGAACTCGCAGGAGTCCATGTGAGCGACATTGAAAATCCGCGAAAAAATTTCCCTAAAGCGATCGGCTACTCGGTCCTCATCCTCCTCACTACTCTGATTTTGGGAGCCCTATCGGTTGCGATCGTCATCCCTAGAGGGGAGATCCAGTTTGTCGACGGGGTGATGCAGACCCTCACAAAATTCCTCACCGCTTTTAATATCCCATTCCTGATCCCCGTTTTAGCGTTTTTGATCATGATGGGGAGTATTGGGGGCTCCATCAACTGGCTCCTCTCTCCTGCAAAAGGGCTTTTGCAAGCGGCCGAGCACGGTTTTCTCCCCAAATTTTTTCAGTTTAAAAACCGAAATGGGGTCTCTGTCCGGATCTTAATCGCCCAAGCAATCCTCGTCTCTATTTTCTGCCTCCTTATCCAACTCGTCCCTAGTATCAATGCTTTCTACTGGTTCCTGATGGCCCTCAGCACGGGACTCTATATGATGATGTACATCCTCCTTTTTCTTGCAGCGCTCAAGCTCAAAAGAACAGAGAACAGCTACCAGATCCCGCGCGGGATGAGAACCCTCTCTTGTTTTGCAGGGCTTATCGGTTGTTTCATCACAATCGTTGTCGGATTTCAACCTTCTCCCGATGTGGTCATTCAAGATAAATTCCAGTATGCACTCATCATCGGTTTTGGATTTGCCCTTTTAGTTGCCCCCGTCTCTCTTCTCTGGGTGTATCAAAAGCGCTCTCGGAAACAACCTGTCGTAAATTGAAAAGCTCGCTCTAAAAACCCTCTTTTGTTAGCTTACTACAAATTTTTTTCTAGGAGGGCCTATGAGCATAGATCTAGATGTCGACAGCGAAAACGTTTTGAGCTTAGGCCAGTGGCTAGAAAGCGAAGAGGCTGGAAAAACGCAAAAACAGATAGAAGAAAAAATCTTCAATATCCTTTTCAGTCACGATCGTGAAAGCCCCGCCTTTCTACAAATGCTAAGCCAACTAGCATGGATCGGTTCTAGGCCCGAAAAAAAGCCCCTTTTAGAAAGAGAAATTATTGTACTGAACTCTTTAAATGGCTTTTCCCCTGAACAATGTAATCTTCTCAAAGACGCTGGCAAATTATGCTGTAAAGCCGGAAGCTTTATAGCTGATCACGCTGTTGAAATTGTTGTAGGTGCGGCTATTTGCGCTACAGGCATTGGGATCGCCTGTGTCACTGGATATACCTTAAGCGCATCTGTAGGAGGTATAGTCGTAGCGGGCGCAGGTTCTGTATTTTGTTCCGAAGAAAAACCGAACCCAAAAATCCCTTCTATCCCGTTACCCAATCCCCGCGCCTGTTCTAAGGAAGAGTTGGCAATATTACAGCCGCAGCCTCTTTCTCTTCCCTATATAGAGCTCCCCTCTTCGGCTTATGCACTATTAGTTACAGCAGACGGCATTTGGGCAAATGACCAATTTTTCTCTACAGAGACACTCAAGAAAAACTCCCTATTTTCATCCATTTTAACAAAAGGCTCAGAGGAAGTTTCCTCAACGGGGTTCTCTGGAATGGACTGGAAAAGCTTTACCTATTATTCCTATCTAGCTGAGCAGATAGATCAAGAAATCAGCGGTAAAATACTTCCTCACCAAGAGCGGGGTGAAAAAGCCTTAGTTCTCGGATATTACGATCAAGCTGTCCTCGATTTTGAAAAAGCGATTCAAGCCAATCCGAACGACTCAACCGCTTATCTTGAGAGGGGGATCGCTCTTTTTGAATTAGGCGAATACGATTCCTCTTTGGAAGATTACCAACAGTTCCTCTCTCAAAATCAGACAACGCCTCCCCTCTCTCTATCTGAGTTTAGCCTAAATTTCGCTAAAGGGTTGAAACAAGGAGTTTATGACTCTGGAAAGGGGATGCTCCTATTCCTCACAGATTTTATAAAAAATCCGATCCAAACATCCAAACAAGTGGTCGATTCGATCACCACTTTAGCGAGCTTAGTTCGCAATGATGAGTGGGAAACAATCGCCGAAGCCTTATCCCCCGAGATGCATCAGCTAGTGACCGAGTGGGATACCCTTCCATCAGATAAAAGGGGAGAATTAGCAGGATACGCTATAGGAAAACATGGATCAGATATCCTCCTTCCAGGAGCTTTAGCCAAGGTTGCAAGTAAAAGCGTAAAAAGTGCACAAGAATTGGTTGAAGTCTGCAAAAAATTCCAAATAGCGAAAGAGACACTCATTCTCGAAACAGCAGGGGGAATCGGAAACGGCGTAAAAGTTGGGGAGGTGATTCAAGCAGGCCAAACAACAATCGCCCTTGGGGAAGAGCTCGGTTTCACCGCTCGCGAAATGGGTCAGCTCAAGCAAGCAGGGAAATTAGAAGGAACTATCAATAGCGGGTTGGATAAACTAGTCTCCCAATCAAAGAGTCAAGTACTTAAGACTGCGGTCAGTCAAAATAAACACGTAAAAATGGTAATAGATTATCTTGATAAGCCGGCTAAAGAGATTCAAAAAGGTATCAGTAGCTATGAAAAACAAATTGCTATTCATAAAGATAAAATTGCGAACCCAATAAACCATTACCCAGATTGGGATAAATTAGATCCCAGACAGCGCGAAGCTTTGGTTAATAAAAAATGGCCAGCAGAAATTCAAGTATACGAAGAACAAAGGAGCGTTCTTCAATCTATTCTAAATGAAAGGCTTTCTCATGAATAAAGAGAAATTTAAAAGATATACTATTAATACAATAACTTTGTTAAAAGATTTAGCTAGAAAAGCAAAAGTAGAAGGAGACAATCCAAAAGAAGGTTATAAGGATTACACACAGGGTGTAATAATGGGGTATTATTCAATTATTACTCTGCTAAAACATGAAGCATTTGCCTTTTGTATTGATCAAAAAGAGTTGGGATTAGCAGATATAAAACCTGACATAGATTTGCTCGGCCTTGGTAGAAATCCTAATGTAGATGTTGGGGAAGATAATTGGGCGATCGATGTTATGCACGAGGAAAAAGTGAAACGGTATCTTATTGATTCAATAACCTTGCTGAAAGAGCAGGCGATAGAAGCAAAAAAAGAGGCGGATAATCCAAAAGAAAGTTTTGAGGACTATAACAAGGGAGAACTGATGGCTTATTGTTCGGTATTCTCTCTTTTAAAGCATCAAGCTTCCGTTTTTAACATTGATGAAAAAGAGATCGGACTAACTGACATAGAGACTGAGTTAGATTTGCTTTAGAGGCTCTTCTAAACCCATATTTCCCTTTTGAAGGTTTTATTTAGGAGAATAAATATGGCTCTCACTGAAGAAGATAAAAAATACATACTTAATGAATTTTAAGAAGCATCTCCCATATTTCTGATAAAGAGTATCCAAGACGGATCTGGATTCGAATGGAAGGTCCTGAATGTCAGGCATTCGATGATGCTGTTTGCGATTTTTTTGATATAGGAGATCCTATTTTAGACGATTATAGAGACTTTAGCATCACGGAAGATCAATGTAGTTTATTAAAAAAATTGCGGGATAATTTCAGGGTTTTTACCGACGAAAATGATTCCCCAGAAGAATTTATAGATACACTAGAGTAGGCAAAAATTATGGAAATGGCAAAAGAGACCTTGAAAGCGTTCAATTACAAGAAATCTGGTAAATAATCTTAAGGATTGAGGAGTATCTAAAGAAGTTAAAGTCCGGTTCGTTATCAGATTTTAATCCTCTTTTGCTATATTCTCCCATTGGAGTGCTACCCATAAAACAGGCCCACTAGCCGGCCAGTTTTTGTAATTTAATG
>CAYWDE010000140.1:0-5560 GCA_964456885.1 uncultured bacterium
GCTTGTTGTAGCGCAGCTTGGTTATTGGCGGGGAGAGCATTTAAACCAGCTCTTAGTTGAGCGATTTGCTGCTCTAATGCTTGGTGTTGTCGTTGCGCTTGATCTGCAGCTTGTTGTAGCGCAGCTTGGTTATTGGCGGGGAGAGCATTTAAACCAGCTCTTAATTGAGCGATTTGTTGCTCTAATGCGAGGTGTTGTCGTTGAGCTTGATCTGCAGCTAGTTGTAATGCTGCTTGGTTATTAGCGGGGAGAGCGTTTAAACCAGCTCTTAGTTGAGCGATTTGCTGTGCTAATGCTTGGTATTGTTGTTGCGCTTGATCTGCAGCTAGTTGTAGCGCCGCTTGGTTATTAGCGGGGAGAGCGTTTAAACCAGCTCTTAGTTGAGCGATTTCTCTTCTTGCTTCTTCAAGTTCTCCATCAATTCTTCCTAAATCAGCTGCTGCTGGTCCGCCGCCTGGAGCCGCTGGAGCTGCGACGTGAGCGGGAGGTGCTGGTGGAGCTGCGACGTGAGCGGGAGGCGCTGGTGGAGCCGCGACGTGAGCAGGAGGTACTGGTGGAGCTGCGACGTGAGCAGGTGGGATTCCTAAAGCTGGTGGTGCCCCAGGTGCTGCGTGAGGATCAGCTGCTGGGATAGAGCCTCTCCGACGACGGGGTGCTGGGACAGCGGGAGGCACTATAGCTGGAGAAACTATATCTGAACCAGATCTTCTCCGCTGAAGAGGCGCTGGTGGGGCTGCAAGCGGGGCAGGCGGGATTCCTAGAGCAGGTGGCGCTGGTGGGAGTGCAAGGGGAGCAGGCGGGATTCCTAAAGCAGGTGGCGCTGCAAGCGGGGCAGGCGGGATTCCTAAAGCAGGAGGTGCTGGTGGCGCTGCGACGTGAGCAGGAGGTGCTGGTGGGGCTGCAAGGGGGGCAGGTGGCATTCCTAGAACTGGGGCTCCTATCGGAGCAGGTGCTGGTGGGTGCCCTGGGATGTAAGGTGCTGCTGGAGGGTGCCCATATGGCATTGGAGGATGCGGGTATCCATAAGGCGCTCCGGGTGGATAGCCGGGCGGCATTCCTGGTACTGGGTGGTAGCCTGGGTCTCCTACTGCGGGTGCTGGAGCTGCGGCTCCTACAGCTGGGTCTGCCTCCACTTCTTCAGGTCCAAAATCGGGAGGTGTTCCTCCTTCCGGATTAACCAAAAATAATGCGGTTCGGACGATTTGCTCTTCTACCCCTTGTTGCCGCATATTAAATGAGTGGTATCGAGCCCCTACCCTTATAGTCAGTTCTAGTTCTTCCGTAGTAGTAGTATAGGAGGCCGATATCTCGTTAATTTTTATATCGGGATTATGACCTGCAGCTATCAACATATTTCGAAAGGGCTCATAGGTACGGAGCTTTTCACATATGTCGTGAATTTGTTGACCGATTTCGGTTGATGGGATAAAAAGCGCATCTCCGCGATGGGAAATAACGGCAAAAGGGGGCTGGTTTGTGGGCGTAAAATTAGTCATAAAATCGATCGCTAATTAGTTGTTAATATTGTAAGTTAATTTGTGTTAAAAATAAACTTTTAATTATTGTTTTATTTTTATTTTAATTTAATTATTTTAGATGTGTGGTTTTTTGAATTATATTTTATAGATAAAAGGGTGTAAGTGGCTGATTTTGTGAAGGGGGAAGGAGAGGTGATTTACTGGGATGGGGAGTATGAGGAGAAGATTATTTTCCGTTATACCTGAATGGGGAAGAATTCTGGATCTGAATCCCAGTGATCACTTGGAGTAAACGGAATAATGCCCCCCGCTTTTATCCCAGAAAAGGGGCGAAAATTTCGAGATAAAATAGATCTGGAGGGGTGCTTCTGATAGATGGTAGGGTAGCAAGAGTTGAGCAGTTAATTTGGTCGAGGAAGAATTGTGATCTCATCGATAGGTTGATTCAGGAGATCGAGAGCATGGATGGTGGCTTTTTCTGTTGTGAGCTCAACGAGGAGAACGTTGTTTTTCCGATTTCTTTTTGCCAAGTACCACGCATCGTTTGTTTTGCGAGGGGAGGTTCCCCAGGCTCCATCACCGATGTAGATTACCCCTTCGGGATTTATCTGGTTGGCTTTGATCGGATGGGTTCTTTTGTAAGTGTGGCTATGGTTTTCAAAGGCGGCTTGAAGATGATATTTTTCAAAGAGGGGGACCCAATGGGCTCTAATTTTTTTAGGGATCTCTCCATCGTAAGGGTAATGGGAAGGGTAAGCCCCTTCATGATAGACGGCGAATTGGTACGGAATTTTGGCCCGCCTTGAGAGGGCTTTTTCAAGCCAGTAGGGTTGTTGTCCATCTATTGGCTGAAAGTGGCCCGTATCGAGGAGGTAGAGAGTGAGATAGGAGCCGAAATCGATCGCCCGATAGAGCTGTTTTTTAGGGAAGGCAAAAAATTGGAAAAAGAGTTCATAATCATCTGGAGCAACATCGTGGTTGCCAGGGACGATGAGAAAAGGGGTGATCCGTCCCTCTGGTGTAATCATCGCCTCTTTCCAATCTTTGAAGAAGGAGAGCCAGCGGCGTAGTCCTTTAGACTGGAATGGATTGATTGTGATCGCGTAGGCAATATCGCCTCCAAGGACGACAAAGTGGGGATCATTTTCCATCACTGTTTGAGCCATCCGGCGGAACAGTTTTTTGCTTGCATAGATATCGCCGCCGATCACAAAACGGAGGGGTTCGTTGAGATTTGAGGGGGCTGTTTGGAAACGGTAGATAGTAGAGTCGTTACCGATTCGGAATAGATATTCTTGATTAGGGTTGAGATTCTTGAGAGAGACTTTATGGATGAGAACTTCAGTAAGGGAGGTGTGTTCCCCTTTTATCTCTTTCCAATCGCCTTGAGCATTTTGGAGTAAGATCGTATCGCCTAATTCTTCAGGAGGTGTATGCCACTGGATGGTCATTGTAGTGGTTGGATCGGCATACCATGAGAGGTAGAGCGCCGAAATTTCAGCAAAAAGGGAAGAGAGAGGGAGTAAAAACAGCCACCACATTTTCTCAAAGTAGTGGCTGAACTGAAAAGTTTCAAGAAAATTAGAGGAGAGCGGTTATTTTCTCCAATATCTCTGTTTGGCGCGTGACAACCTGCTCTAATTCCGATGGGTCAACCTCTCTTTGCGCAAGAAGGGAGAGATCGTAGACCCCTTTGGAAATAGAGGAGGCGACATCGGGTTGTTTTTGACTGAGGCGCGCAATGGCCTGGATCAATTTGTTGTTCGTATTGACGACAAACGTTTTTTTAGGTTTCATCTCCAACGCTTTTTTCCCTTGGGTCAAGGCCATATAATCGCGAAGGCGCCTTTGATTTTCATCGACGACCACAAGACCGGGAAGTTGATCGGAGGCGAGGCTTTTCGCTTCGACTTCCACTTCGGTGAGGGCGCTGCGGATAAAATCGGCGATGCGGCCCGCTTCTGTTTTCCCATTAGCATCTAAAATCGTTTTTTCGCGGCTTGTGTCGATGAGACTCTCATCGAGAGCTCCATCGATCCGCTGAAATGTGATCGAGAGTTTATTTTCTAAGAATTGGATCACCGCTGTGTCGATAGGCGATGTCGCTAAAAGGACCTCTTCTTTATAGAGTTTCAGAAGCGGGGAGTTCTCTACAGTTGAGTAGAAAACTTTTTTAGCATCTGTAATCGGAGCCCATTCCCCTTTGCTATTTTTCCAAATGAGAATATCTTTGATCCGCTCATAGAATTTATCATCTTGGAGAAGCCCGAGTTTCACAATCATTTCTAAATCGGGCCACGACTCGATGAATTTCTCCCGATCGGTTTTATAGAGGAGATTGAGTTTATCGGAAACTTTTTTAGAGATGTGGGAACTGAGTTGTTTTACGTTTTTATCGACTTGCAGATAAGAGCGGGAGACGTTGAGCGGGATGTCGGGGCTGTCGATCGCTCCGCGCAAAATCATCAGATAGTCGGGGAGGATATCTTTGCAGTTATCAGAGACAAAGACCCGATTGCAGAAGAGTTTAATAGTGCTCTCATTTGAGTCGAATCTCCGGTGGATTTTAGGGAAATAGAGGATCCCTTGGAGATGGAACGGGTAATCGACATTGAGATGGACCCAGAAAATCGGCTCTGGATCTAGAGGAAAGAGGCTCGCGTAGAAGGAGAGGTACTCTTTCTCTGTGCACTCGGTTGGGCTCTTTAACCAAAGAGGCTCTTTATTGCCGAGCGGTTTCCCATTCAGATCGATGGGGAATGGCATGAAGCTGCAATGGCGTGTGAGCAGTTCATGGATTTTCGATTCTTCTAAATATTCGAGACTCTGACTGTCTACAAAAAGGGTGATTTGGGTCCCTCTTGTTTCCCTCTTTCCTATGCCGATGGTGTAGGAAGAGCTTCCGTCGCAGCTCCAGAAAACAGGCTCCGAATGGGGGAGGTGGGAGTGGGTGTCGATCTCCACTTTAGAGGCGACCATGTAAGCGGAGTAGAAGCCGAGGCCGAAATGGCCAATGATCGGGTCTTTATCTGTTTGAGATTTATATTTGGCAACAAACTCTTCCGCTCCAGAAAAAGCGATCTGGGCGATATATTTCTCCACCTCTTCTTCTGTCATCCCGATCCCGGTGTCGGAGATTGTGATCGTCTGAGCGGTTTTATCGATTTTGACAGAGATTTTAAATTCCCCCTCGTCGCCTAAAACAATACGGACTTTGTTTAAAGCGTCGCAGGCGTTCGAGATCAACTCTCGTAAAAAAATGTCTTTATCTGAGTAAAGCCATTTTTTGATGATTGGCAGAATGTTTTCTGAATGGATAGATAGGTTATTTTGTCTCATATGGAGCTATTAAAGCGATAGAAGGCCCTTTCTGTCAAGAGTTTGGGTGGATTGGGATGAGATTAAAAGTTGTATAAAAGGAATCGTACTGCAAAGCCATAAAAATCCATCCTGTCCATCCGTTAATCCTGCTTATCCGTGTAACTTGTTCTATTTCACAAATTTTATGCCCTTCCCTGCTTTGCATGTTTTGCTAGATAACCAGAGACACGGATGCACAGGATTAACGGATGCACAGGATTAACGGATGGACAGGATGAAATTAGTCGCGACTAAAATACGACCTATCGTATTTTGGTCGAATGCGCATACTAGCCGCCCAGATCAACCCTACCATTGGCGACCTTGAGGGCAATACCCGTTTGGTTCTCGATGCGCTGCATCGGGCCAAGCAAAAAAAGGTAGATGTCGTCTTGTTTCCTGAGCTGACCTTGAGCGGCTATTTTCCCGAAGATTTGCTCTTGGATCCCACTTTCATCGATGCGATCGCCCTAAAATTAGAGGTGATTCGACCGGAGACTAAGGGGCTGTTTGTTGCCGTTGGTTTGCCGCGGAGGAATCCTTCCCTCAAAGAAAAGCCCTTATATAATAGTGTCGCTGTCTTTGCTGACGGGAAATTACTCGGATTTAAAAATAAGACGCTTCTGCCTACTTATGATGTTTTTGATGAGCGGCGCTATTTCGAACCCGATGAGGAGCAGCCGATTTGGGAGTATCGAGGAAAGCGGATTGCGATCACCATT
>CAYWDE010000141.1:0-1902 GCA_964456885.1 uncultured bacterium
CAAATTCCATAAAGAGGATTTAAAAAAGTTAGGCCTCGATGGCCCGATTGTGAAAAAGTTAGAGAAAGAGGGGAGAGTCTCCTGGAATGGGAAGACCGTTCTCCTTGAAGAGGTGAGTCATGTCCGTCCGGGAGACTCCTTCGCTTACGTCGTTGATACTCGCCCTTGTCCTCAAGCCGTAGATCTCGCCAAAAATGCCAAAGTGCTCCTTTGTGAAAGCACCTACCTCGATGAAGATCGGGCGATGGCCGATGAATATCGTCATATGACCGCAACACAAGCGGCAGAGATTGCACGTGAAGCGGGTGTTCACACCCTCATCCTCACCCATTTTTCAGCCCGCTACCGGGATCCTGAAGTGCTAGGAGAAGAGGCGAGGAAAACCTTCCCCAACACCCTCGTTGCCGAAGATCTGAGACGGTTTCCCTTCCCTAAGTAGGAGTCTATATGAAAAAAGGGCGGTTCATAAAATGGGTTTTCCTCACTCTGATTGCCGTTTTTTCTATCCCGATTATCTCCAAATCTTTGCCTATTGTTCGAGATAATGAGTGTTACCGCTCTTTCTTTCCCTCTAAGAAGTTTTTATCTAAATTAAGCCAGCCAGTTCCCTTTTGGATGAACGACCAAATTCAGACAGATTTTCAAAGTTTTTCAAGTGGAATACGGGTCGAGGCGATAGATAAAACCTATCGTCAAATTCAACAAAAATTCCCCAACCTTTTTTACCGTTATCGGATTATAGACAACCAGCTGTATGCATATCAGCCGTTTTCGATGAGCGATACGCCCTTTGAAAAAGCATTAAAGACACTCCTTCTCAATATAGATATTCCGAATGTCGATTTTATTTACTGTCCGATGGATGGTCTTCCTGAGGCTTATATGCCTCAAGATTTTTACTTAACAGAAAATCCGAATGATCAAGCTCCTATTCTAGCGAAAGCAAAAATTGAGTCTGCTCCCTATATTGTTCTGATTCCAGATCAATTTTCTCTATCGAAGGAATGGTTTGATGTCTCTTCCGAAGTGATCGCATTGAATGAACAGGTTCAATGGGAAGAGAAAAAAGAAGCCGCTTTTTGGCGAGGAGGATTTACAGATACAGGAATTCCCAATGGCTCTTTTGTCCCCAATTTTAAACATTTTCCCCGCTTTAAGATCAGCAAACTCTCTGGGGAGTTGCCCCATGTAGTAGATGCTGGGATCCCTTGGTCAGCCTGTGATGAGTTAGATGCTGCTTTACAAAAAGAGCAGGTACTGAAGACGGGTGCTTCTAAAGAAGAGCATCTCTTATATAAATATCTGCCTGTTTTAGATGGGCACATGTGTACTTATCCAGGCTATCAATGGCGCCTTCTTTCCAATTCGGTCTCTTTCAAACAGAGTTCTGAACAGGTGCAGTGGTTTTATCGCGCCCTCCAACCCTATGTCCATTATATCCCTGTCAAGAATGATATGAGCGATCTAGTGGATCAGGTAGAATGGGCAAAAACACATGATTTGGAAGTGAAGCAAATCGTCAGAAATGCTCAGGAGTTCGCATCCAATCATCTGATGATTGAAGATGATTACCTATATCTTTACCTAGTTCTAAAACAATATGCTTCTCAACAGAGAATAGATTGGGAGCGATTAAAAAAGGGTAAGCAAGACCCAAATTGGAAATGCATTCAATACCGGAAGCGGCAATCGCTCGCTAAATCTTGGCACCGTTGTATGAAGAGCTGGGAAATAATCAATTGAACCATGCCTTCTTTTAGCAGTTTGATTATTTTCGTTGGTGTTTAGGGCACCTTAAGGAGAAGGCCTGTGCTTTTGCTGTTTCAAGGTTTCTCGTTTGTATCGCTAATTTTTTTGTAATCCTTTTTACCCAGATAAGAAGCTCCTAATTCAAAATGAATT
>CAYWDE010000141.1:1912-5554 GCA_964456885.1 uncultured bacterium
TTTCTATTCCAGTGTGTTTTTCAGTTAGATCGGACTGGATATAACGGGCTACCATACACTGAAAGGCAGGCTCAGATTTTTGATCAGTTGTTACAAGAGAGAACGATTTGCAAAATCGTTTAGAATTTAAAGCTGCTTCACGCATTCTATTTGTCGATTCACGCAGATTCTTCTCACTTTTTTGTAATTTTTGCTGCAAAAGTTGGATTTGATGGGGTGTCTGATAAATCTCTCTACCTAGCTTAGCGCATTCCGAATCATTTCTTTCTACAATCTCTTTTGCCCCTAGAAACACAATGGAGAGGAGTGCCACCGACATAACCACTAATGCAAGTTGCTCACTTGGATCCATCTCTTTCCAACAGGAGTTTTCGAAAGGATTCTTGCAAATGGGATTTCTGGGAACGGGTCTCCTCTTTGGATTTAGGTGTAAAGTTTGAAAACAGATGGGGCACTCCCCTTTCTTAGGATCTCCTTTTTGAGTAAACCAGCCTTCTATGCAAGATCGGCAAAAAATGTGATGGACTTTCCCGGCCATATGATAAACCGGATCTTTATTCTTGAATGAATCATAACAGATTGCGCACACACTATTTCTCTCTTGTCTAAGCAATAGATGCCTAGAAAAAAAGTTCAGATCTTGGATTGATTTAAGTTCTATAGACATTACGAACCTACCCCACTAAAAGGTTTCGTGGTAATATTCTATGCGCAGAACTTTTTTTTTAACATCTCCGATTATCTTTTCGAGAATGAATGAGTATTAAAAAAAATCGATCAAATTTTTTTGTAAAACATCATCTTAATTCGGTTCCTTCAGCCAGCGGTCGATTTCGCCGATCCATTCGCTGACGGGGGGCTGTCGTATTTGGATTGCAGCCCGCATCGATCCAGTTTTGCAAATAGCTAATCGCCGTATCGTAATAGTGGCTAAAGGGGGTTCCTGGAGGAAATCCGGGAGGTGCCGGTTTCCCTGCTGCCATCTCTTCGAAATACCCTTCGTTCTGTTCCAGAAAGGTTAAAAGGGCCTCACCAGTGCTTTTTGTCGGGTTGTTGTACCACTCATCCCAAAGCTTTTCTAACTCGGCTAATTGCGTATTTTCTCCTTTCCCTTGACCCGTTGGTGAAGAGGCTGAGAGAGGGGAGCTTTGATTAACTGATGCGTAAATGTTATTTGTTTCCATTATTAATCGGCCTTATTGAGTTCCTCTTCTATTATAAACTTTAATTATTAAGATTAAATTAATTTTTATGATTTATTTATCAAATCTTAAAAATGTTTAAGTGTTTGTGTTTTAGTGTTTTGTATCAGTCTTTTAAAGATTTTATTTATCATTTCTTGACAAAGCGGCTCTTATCCCGGTATGTTTAAAACTCAATCTTTATAGGAGTCGCCCCCCATGAATTTTGATGTCCTGATTTTAGTGGCTATAGTCGCGATTGTTCCCTTTTTATTGCTCCTTCTTTCGTGTGCCCTGTCCGTTCCGAAAGCGGTTGAGTCGTTCCAAAAACTGCGGGTTTTCCACAAGGCTGCCAATTTCACAGAAGCGGTCGGTTGGGTGACCCTCTCTTTTTCGTTTTTATCGATTGTCTATGTCACTTGGATCCGCTTTGTGATCCGCTATGAATCGCATATCGAATCGCAACCGTTTAAATGGGTTGTGAGTCTAGCCCTCTTATTTTTTATTTTCTATTTTCTGATTCCGAACACCTACTCTTTTTTCAAACGGTGGAGAATCACCAAAAAACCGGCCGATTTTTCCCTTTCGGTTTTCTTCGGGTTTTTGTCTTTTGTCACCCTCTCCTTGATCTATTTAAGAGTGATGTTCTTTGTGATGGGAGTGAGGGGACATTAACTGCAGTTTTTTAGGTCAAGAAGAGAGAGCAATTTTCTGGATTTAAAAGCTGGAAAGATCCTATTTTCTGGGTCTGACTCCCCCCATAAATCAAGGCGCCATCTTTAGCTTTTTTAGGGGTCTGTTTATGGAAATAATGGAGTCCTTCTAGAAAAGAAGAGGAAAACGTTTTACTGCTCTTAATTTCGATAGGGATTAGATGGCTCCCTTGCTGAAATAAAAGATCTACCTCATGTCCTAAAACGTCCCGATAAAAATAGAGGCGAGGGTCTAATGCCTGGTTGTAACGAGCTTTCATCAGTTCTACTACTACGAAGTTTTCGAATAAATTCCCATATAGAGGATCTTTTATCAGTTGTTCTGTCGTATCGATACCAAGAAGATGGCAAGCGAGTCCAGTGTCTGCAAAATAGAGTTTTGGAGATTTAATAAGTCTTTTGCCGAAATTCTCAAAATAGGGCTCAAGCCGAATGAGGATATAAGTGGCTTCTAAAACAGCTATCCATTCTTTAATTGTAACAGCAGAAACCCCAACATCAGAAGCAAGGCTAGCATAATTGACTAGTTGTCCAATGCGGCTTGCTATTAACTTAATAAATCTCTCAAATTGGATCACATCTTTCACTTGCAAAATCTGCCGCACATCCCGTTCTACATAAGTTTGAAAATAACTGCTGTAGGCATTAGATATGGGTAAATTGTCTTTATAGATTTTGGGGTACCCGCCTTTAAGAATGATTTCTTCTACAGAATCTCCTATTTTTGCGTTGCGCATTTCTTGTAAACTTAAGGGGAGAAGCCGTAGAAGAGAAGTCCTTCCTGCCAATGATTGGGAAACTGCTGAATGGAGTTCAGCTTGGTGGCTGCCTGTCAGTACGAACATCCCTTTTTGATCGGCTTCGTCCACTCGTACCTGAATGTACGATAAAAGGTGAGGGGTTCTTTGAACTTCGTCTAAAATGGCTCCCTCTGGATAAGCTTGCATAAAACTTTTGGGATCTAGTGTTGCAAGTGACCTATTATCAAAATCTTCCATATTTATATAGGGTTTTTTTGGAAAAGCAGATCGGACTAGGGTTGTCTTCCCGGATTGACGAGGTCCGAGCAGGGTCACTACGGGGTATTTTTTTGCAAGATCTTGTATGTAAGTTGTTAATATTCTGCTAAACATTGGTCTCGGATAATCTGAAGTTCAGCTTTAGATTATCTGAAGTTAGATTTTAGAGTCAACTATTCCTAACAGTCTCTAAACCGAATTTGGGCAGCAGCGATCGCGAATGCGGCGCCGATATTGATCGAGTTTTTAGCTCCAAACAGGGGAATCTCAATGATGTGATCCACTTGTTTCAGAGACTCAGGAGAGATCCCATACTCTTCATTTCCGAGAATGAGGGTGAACGACTCGGGAAAATCAAATTCAGCAACAGGGATCGCCGCATCGCTTGTATCGAGGGCGATGAGCGGCCGGGGGAGCTCAGAGAGAGGGACATTTTGGAAACAGGGGACGATCTCTGCTGCGCCAATCGAGGTCCTTTGCACTTTTTCATGATCGAGGAAGGGGGTCTTCTCTGAAAAATAGACTTTCCCTATCCGGAGCCCTTCGACAGTTCTTAGAATGCTCCCCACATTGTAGGGAGAACGGACATGGTCGAGGTAGATCGCGATATTTGGGAAGTCGAGTTTGGGTGTATGGTTTCCGGCCCTGAGACTCGGAAGGAGATGGTGCTCTTTTAGCGATAGGCCTGCAAGCTGCATGTGGAGATGATACCGATCAATAAGCGCTTTC
>CAYWDE010000142.1:0-5391 GCA_964456885.1 uncultured bacterium
GTGGTGTAATAATGAGTTCGATGCAGCTCAAAATGCGGATGCGATCGCTTTACTTACTGAATGGAAGCAGTTCCGTTTAGTCGATTTCAACCCGGTCAGAAAAAAAATGAAAGGGGCCGCTTTTTTTGATGGGCGAAATCAATACAAAGCTCTCGACATGAAAGGAAAAGGATTTGATTATATCTCTATTGGCGTACCAGATGCACTCCATGATTGAATATATTGAATCCCGTTTAAGGGAGCTGATCCCATCCCGAGATGAGACCATTTTTGAAGCCGTCCGCTACTCGCTCCTCTCCTCAGGGAAAAGGATTAGACCCCTTTTGACCCTGGCGACTGCAGCTGTCTTTGGCGTCGATCCTCTTTCAGCTCTCGATCCAGCCTGTGCGATAGAGATGATCCACACCTACTCGTTGATTCATGACGATCTCCCCTGTATGGACAACGACGACCTCAGAAGAGGAAAGCCTACCCTTCATAAAGTCTATGGGGATGCAATGGCTCTTCTTGCAGGGGATTATCTCCTCACTTTTGCTTTTGAAGTGATTGCAAATGCCCAGAATCTCGGAAGAGAGCAGAGACTCCAGATGATTAAAACTATCGCTATTCGCTCTGGAGCTCCTGGGATGATAGGTGGACAAGCGATCGATATCGAATCTGAGGGGAAAGAGATCGATGAAGAGACTCTTCTTGAAATGCATAGTGGCAAAACATCAGCCCTATTCACCGCTTGCCTTGAATGTGGCAGCTTAGCTGCAGGGTATCCTCCAACTCCCCTTCTTCAAAGTATTGGATTAGAACTTGGTCTCGCTTACCAGTTCCAAGATGATCTTTTGGATGTCACCTCAACGACAACCATCCTTGGAAAAACAACTGGTGCAGACGCGGCGAAACAAAAACCGACAGCCATTTCCCTTTACGGGATCGCCGCTACCCAAGAGAAACTTCAAAAGCTCGAAAAATCTATTTTTGAAAAAACAGCAAAACTTCCGAATGAAGGGGCGCAATTGGCGCTCGTGATTAAGCAGATTCTGCAAAGAAAGTCTTAGACAGACAATTTTAAAGTTTGTAGGATGCTGATTGACTATGACTGAAACGATTCTTGTTACTGGCGGTGCGGGCTATATTGGGAGCCATACATGTAAAGCCCTTGCAAAAGCGGGGTATCTCCCCGTTGTCTACGACAACTTGTCGACAGGTCACGCCTATGCTGTGAAATGGGGCCCTTTTCTCCAAGCCGATCTTAATGATAAAGCGAAACTCTACGAAGCTTTTTCAACTTATAAACCGGTCGCTGTGATCCACTTTGCTGCAGATGCGCTTGTCGTTGAGTCGATGCAGAATCCCGGGAAATACTACAGGAATAATGTGGGGAGTACCATCGCTCTACTAGAGGCGATGAGGGATCACCGGGTGAGAAAGCTCGTCTTTTCAAGCACTTGCGCCACATACGGGAACCCCCTTTTTACCCCTATTACTGAAAAACATCCGCAGAATCCGATCAACCCCTATGGCAGGTCCAAATGGATGAATGAACAGATCATCCACGATTTTGAAGCTGCCCATGGATTAGAAGCGACCATTTTGCGCTATTTCAATGTCGCAGGGGCAGATTTAGAGACTCAAATCGGCGAAAACCACACTCCAGAGACCCATCTGTTCCCTAATATCATCCTTGCAGCTCTGGGTTTAAAAGAGGAGATTGTCGTCTATGGAACCGATTTCCAGACAAAGGATGGGAGTGCGATCCGAGACTATATCCACGTGCAAGATTTAGCCTCTGCCCATGTATGCGCTTTGAAATGCGCTAAAAATACGATTAACTTAGGAACAGGAACAGGCTTCTCAGTCTTAGAGATCATCGATGCAGTCCAAAAATTTTGCGGGAAACCTTTGCCAGTCCGATTAGAAAATAGACGTCCCGGAGAACCAGGGATATTGACAGCTGACAATCGGCTTGCAAAAGAATTTCTCAATTGGAGTCCCCAAGTTTCTGATCTCCCTAACCTGATTGAATCGGCTTGGAAATGGCACCAACTCCTCTTTGAAAATGCCGACCTTGTCCGATCTGTATTAAAATGTTGATTGTAGCCTTTATTCTCTCCCTTGTCGCTCTGGTTCTCCAAGGGATCCTCCTCCCTAAACTCACCCTTCTGGCGTTTGCCCCTTTCCTTGCTTTAGCGATGATCCGCTCCTCCTTTAGAAAAGCTTTAATATTGAGCGCCCTCTCTGGAGCCCTCATCGATCTCTTTTCGGATGATCCGATGGGATTGCACGGATTGAATTACACCCTCGTCACAGCTCTCCTCTTCCGGATTAAAGCTAATTTTTCAGAGGAGCAACCGTTCCATCTCTGTTTGTACACAGCTTTAGTCTCTTCCCTCTCTACCGCTTTACAACTCATGCTCCTTTTTCTTTTTGACAGAAGAGTCCCCTTTGACGGAAAATGGATTTTTGCCGATCTGATCGGAATGCCGGCGATCGACGCCCTGTACTCCTTTGTCTGGTTTACAGCGCCTCTTTCGCTCTATGATAAACTAAAAAAAGTGTGGATCCTATTTTGGCTGAAAAAAAAGAATCTCTCTCGCACATCACACTGATCGCTATTGAAGCCGCGCTGCTAGCTGGAGAGTTCTTACGCCAAAGCTTTGGAGGGACCTTTTCCATCTCTTCTAAAGAGGGGCACCATAACCTAGTCACAGAGTGTGACATCAAAGCAGAAAAACTGATCATCGATTTTTTGAAGCAAAACGTGAAAAACTCCTCTTTTCTCGCTGAAGAGAGCGGCAACTCGGGTAACCAAGGAGAAAAAATCCTTTGGATTATCGACCCTCTAGACGGGACCGTTAATTTTGCCCACCAAATTCCCGTCTTCTCAGTCAGTATTGCAGCTCAAAGTCAGGGAAAAGTCATCACTGGGGTAGTCTATCAGCCAATCACCCATGAACTCTTTGTTGCAGAAATCGGAAAAGGGGCTTTCCTCAATGGTCAAAAAATAGAGGTCTCGAAAGTGAAGAGCATCAATGAGACGATATTGGCTACAGGATTTCCCTATAATTTAGCTAAAAACCCTTTCCATTGCATCGACCACTTCGTCGATATCTTGAGGCTTGGAATTCCGATCCGCCGTATGGGATCGGCCGCTATTGATCTCGCCTATACTGCAGCAGGGCGCTTCGAAGGCTTTTTTGAAGTGGAGCTCAAACCTTGGGATGTCGCTGCGGGAAAACTCTTGGTTGAAGAGGCTGGGGGGAAAGTGACCCACTGGGATAAAACCCCCTTTGACATCCACTCCAAAAAACCTGTCTTTGCTTCTAATGGATTTATCCATGATGCAGGGGCCTCGATTCTTAACCGGGCAATTTAATATGATCCTTCTCGACGGGAAAAAGATGGCAAGCGTGATCCAAGAAGAGATCCAAGCCAAAGTGGCCTCTCTAACAAGCCGTAAGCCAGGGCTTGCCTTTATTCTCGTCGGAGATAATCCTGCCTCGAAAGTTTATGTAAAAGCAAAAAATAGGGCTTGTGCCCAAGTTGGAATCGTCTCAACTCTCATAGAACTCCCCACATCGATTTCCGAATCGGACCTTTTGAAGCAGATCGATCACCTCAACCGAAATCCCCAAATTGATGGTATTTTAGTTCAACTCCCCTTACCTTCCCATATCGATGAAAAAATCGTCACCGCCTCGATCGATCCCAATAAAGATGTCGACGGCTTCCATCCGATCAACGTGGGTAAAATGCTCCTTGGAGAAGAGGGTGGTTTTCTCCCCTGCACCCCTTACGGGATTAAAACCCTGCTCCAAAGATATAAGATCCCAGTGGAGGGGAAACACGTAGTCATTATCGGCAGGAGCAATATTGTCGGCAAACCCCTTGCCGCCATCCTTATGCAGAAAAAGCCCCATTGCAATGCGACAGTGACCCTTGCTCATAGTCAATCGGAACACTTAAAAGAGTTTGCCCGCTCTGCAGATATCCTGGTGGCCGCTTTAGGGCGCCCCCATTTTGTTAAAAAAGAGATGGTGAAACCGGGCGCTACTGTAATTGACGTGGGGATCAACCGGATGCCCGATGGGAAACTCGTCGGAGATGTCGACTTCGCTCCCGTCTCTGAAATAGCAGGTCATATCACTCCAGTTCCTGGCGGGATAGGCCCCATGACGATTGCGATGCTCCTCCAAAACACCCTGACAAGTTTTCTGAAGTTCCTTATTGTCCTCTTCCTTTTCACCTCATGCCAAAATAGCTCTAAGGGAGATGTTTGTACCCATTTCGACGGGAACGCAATGACGATGCCCTACCATATTACTATCGGTAAAAAGCTGACTCGCAAAGAGAAAAAAGGTGTTTCCGAAGCGATTCAAAAAACCTTTGACGAAGTCCATGAAAGATTCGATAACTGGAATCCCAACTCTGAAATTTCCCGCCTCAATGCAGCCCCGAAAGAGACCCTATTCCCCCTTTCTCTCCCCTTACAAAAACTACTCACTCTTTGTGGAGAGATCGTCACTTTAAGCGGCGGCAGATTTGATCCCACTATCGAACCGCTAGCAAGAATTTGGCGTGAATCGCGCAAAGCAAAAGAAGAACCCTCTTTAGAAAAAATCCAAGCTGCTTGCGATGGGTTAGGTTGGAATCATATTTCAATCCAAAATGGGATCTGCAAAAAGGATCATGAGACCACACGCCTTGATCTCTGCGCTATTTCAAAAGGGGTCTGCATCGACCTCCTAGTAGAACGGCTCCAAAAATTGGGCATCGAAGATCTGATGGTTGAATGGGGAGGAGAGATCCGCGCCCAAGGGCACCACCCAGAGACCAGAGATTGGTTGGTTCAAGTCAATCCCGGGCTCACCCTCAATCACCATCCGATCGCTCCCATCCCTCTACGCAATAGCGCCATCTCTACAAGTGGCAACCCCTTTTTCCAAATCATCGATCCCCTTACAGCAAGCCCTGCTGAAAAAACGGAATTTTCGGTCGCTTATACAACTGTCATTGCCCCCACATGTGCTCTCGCCGATGCTCTTGCCACAGCTGCAATGCTTTTTTCCACCCGGAAAGAGGCGGAGAGCTGGGCCCAAGAGGTTGTCGAGCTCTACCCCGATGTCCGCTTTTGGATTTTGAGCTATAAATAGCTCTTTGACAATAATGCAAATCGGCCTTTAAACTTTTTTTCCTTTTCAACGACAGTCCCTTATTCAGAGGAAAATACAATGAATCCAATCGGCCGCTATGATTATTCGATTTCATCTCCTCCTTTTACCCTTTCTCCCACATATGATTTAGTTCAAAGGCTAAAGAATCCAGTTTTCAAACTCTTTGCGAAAATTGTTTGCTTTATCAAGCTCGTCGTGAATTCTGATAATTACGTTTTAATGAAAA
>CAYWDE010000143.1:0-5357 GCA_964456885.1 uncultured bacterium
ATCAAAATGCCCTTTTGAAGCGAGGGCAAACCCGCTCACAGCGGCAATCAGGTTCCCCATGATGATGCCAGGCTTCGTCAGTAAGTAGTAAGTTTTGATCATATTGAGTCAGCTTACCTAAAATCAAAAAATTGATCCAAGATTTCTTTTGACTTCGAAAAATTAGAAAAAGGGGTTATCTTCTTTAGAATGATCACCTCCTCTCTCCGCAAGCTCCTCCTCCCTCTCCAAAATAGGGAAATCGCCCTTTGGCAAACCAATTATTTAAGAGGTCAATTCCCTTTTCTAGGAATCAAAACACCCGTTTTGCGCAAAGTGATCGAAGAATTAAAAACAATCCACCCCACAAAAGATTGGCGAAACGAAGTTCAAGAACTTTGGAAAGAACCTGAAAGGGAATTCCACCATGCAGCCATTTTTTGGGCGATTGCCCATCGTAAAAAGGCTGAAGCGGAAGATTTAAAACTCTATGAAAAGATGGTGTTAGAGAACTCTTGGTGGGATACGGTTGATACGATCTCCCCTCACCTGATGGGGGCCCACTTTCACCGTTTTCCCTCCCTAATTTCTAGAACAGAAGAGTGGCTCATTTCAGATGAGCTGTGGTTGAAACGGGCGGCCCTTATCTATCCCCTCTATCAAAGGAGAGCGATCGACGAGGAGAGGCTTTTCCGTTATTGCAAGTCGCTCTCTCAAGAGAGAGACTTTTTTATCCGGAAAGCGATCGGATGGATGCTGCGAGAATATAGTAAAACCAATCCGGCTCAAGTGAAAAAATTTCTCGAAACCACCCCCCTTTCCCCCCTATCTAAACGGGAAGGGGCGAAATACTTGAACCTATCCAACTGAAACTTTTTAGTTAGATCGGTCTTCAGAAAGTATTCCGTACTCAACAACTATTTTACCGAGCTCTGTGGGCAAAAAACGGTCTAAGCCTCCTAAGATTTGAGAGGCAAATAAAACTATTTTTTCTCTTCTTTCTAGATCTGCGGCCAAAATTTGATTCGCAGCATCGACACGCCCGCCCCATTTTTCATCAATTAAATATCGAGTTACAGAGATGATTTGACTTTGATCAGCAGCCTTTTTAGCAGTCTCAAGGGCAGCTGTTATATCAGCTGGCTCAAATCCTAGCTGAATGAGCTGCCAAGGATTCCAATTAATCGGATTATTGCTTTGCAACGAATTACCTATAACCATTGAACTCATAGGATTTCCCCCTTTTTTAAAGGAGTGAGATTAAGCCTGTTTTCAATTTTTTTCCAATCAAAACGGTCTTTAAGAAAGCTCTTCTAATAACTTAAAGAGCTGCTCAATCTTTTTCTCCTGTTCTTGGATGAGAGAGACGAGCTTTTTGACCTCCTCCCCTTTTGCTGTAGAGGCGATTGAGGCGAGCTTTTCGTTGTTTTCCTTTAAACTCTTTTCTAAAGCGACGATCTCCTCTTCACATTTTTTAATAGCCCCCTTATTCGTTTTTTTTACTGGAGGCGGAGGGGCGATCGGCTTCGGCTTTTCTGGAGTTTTTTTCCCCTCTTCCTGCCAGCCCACTTTGGCGAGGAATTCATCATAGGTGTCGAGGAATAACTCCTGCTTTTCCTTATGGCAGATGATCAATTTATTGAAGGGCAATCTGCGTAAAATCCGTTCACTGTGAGTGACGATCACTACAGCTCCCGCAAATTCCTCAATCGCATCGATCAGCGCCTCAATCGATTCGATATCGAGATGGTGGGTAGGTTCATCGAGTAAGAGAAGATTGCAAGGCTGTGCGATGATCTTGCCGAGTAGAACGCGGCTCTTCTCTCCGCCAGAGAGGACAGAGATCGTTTTTTTCGCCGCATCACCAGTGAACATCATCAGACCACAGATAGCGCGCACCTGAGTAAAGCTCAACTCCTGATTGGCATCGGAGATCTCCTCTTCAATCCGGAGTTTTGGACGGAGCCGATCGATATTGGTTTGCCCAAAATATCCGATTTGAGTCGCTTCGGAAACGGTGAGCTCCCCCCCTTTTGGCGCCAGCTCTTGGGAAATGAGCTTTAAAAGGGTCGATTTCCCATATCCGTTTTTCCCAATGATCGCGATCCGATCCCCCTTCTCAATATCGAGAGAGACATCCTCAATCAGTGGTTCGTCATAAGAGAATCGGAGGTTTTTTGCATCGACCATTTTTTTCCCGTTGAAAGGGACCTCTCTAAAGGAAAAATCGAGATGGGCTAAATTTTTTAATTTTTCAAGGTCGGGAAGTTTATCCAATAATTTCCGTTTCGATTGGGCTTGGGTCGCTTTTGTCGCTTTTGCTCCGAATCGATCGATGAAACCTTGTAAATGGGCTTTTTTCTTCTCCAAGTTAACCCGGGTCGTCTCATGACGCTCCTCTTCCTGAGCAATCAGGTGGAAAAGGTCGCTGCTTTTCCCTTTGATTTTCTCAATTTTTTGCCGATGAATCGCCATCATATGGGTCGTCGCCTGATCTAAAAACTCCAAATCATGGGAAATAAGGATCATCTCCCCTTTCCACTGCTGTAGGAATTTTGAGAGGAAGCGGATCGAAAGGATATCTAAATAGTTGGTCGGCTCATCGAGCAGAAGGCAATCGGGTTCAGATGCGAGCACTTTAGCCAGTTGAACACGGAGCTGGTATCCGCCAGAGAGTTGGTCGGGAGACTCATAAATGGAGTTCTCGTCAAAGCCAAGGCCGAATAGAAGGCTCTCCACTTTGTACTCTTCGTGTGGATTTCTCAGACCTAAGGCGGCCTCTTGAAGGACCGTCGGTTCTGTAAACCGGATCTGCTGCTGGAGTAGACCCAAACGGTACCCCCTCGGCATAACAAGAGTCCCTTTGTCAGACTCCTCGGCTCCTGAAATGAGGCGGAAAAGGGTCGATTTACCGGAGCCATTACGGCCAATAAGGCCGCAACGTTCCCCTTTTTGGATGCTAAAACAGGCCCCGTCCAAAACGGTCTGGCCCCCATACGCTAAAGAAAGATCGTCTGCTTGAATCATGCAGACGATTCTATCAAATTTATCAGGAGTAGGAAAGATTATCCTTCACCCTCGCCCCTTTTTTCTCCCAGCCGAAGAATTTGGAATTCCTCATGGGCCTGTTCATCTGAAAGAGACCCCACATCTTGAGCTAAATAGTTAGCTAAAGCACCTACTTTACTAAATGTGTGGTAAGAGAGGGGCCCTTTCCCCTCAGCTCCTGTAAGATCCAGAAGGGAGACAAAAGATTTTCCTTGTTCTAGGTCAGAACTGAATACAACCCCATAGGTCTTAGGGCTTTCCTTTGTTTTCTTAAGGATCACTGCTGCAGTAGGCTCTTTCCCACTATCAATTTGGATTGCGGAGAGGGTGTCTTTTAACCATTTTGATAGGGCTTTAGTCGCCTCAGCTCCTATAGGATGAATGGAGGGTTCCTCTTTTTTGGAATGGGGCAAAGTCCCTAAGGAGAGATTCGCAAATTTAACACCTGGATAAAGTTTCAAAATTCGATCCAAATGATCGATCGAAATTTTATCTTTTTTATGCTTTGCCATCCCTAATTCCAGAAGATCATCTAAAACCTTTGAGTTTGGAGCTTCTTTCCAAACCAATGCCTTTTGGAGCCCTTCAAGGATGACCGAAATCCCCACTTTCTGATACGCCTCATCCAGCGATTTTTCCCCTGCGGCCACTTCGCTTAAACCGACCGTTTCAGGAGAAGAGCTGCTCGACGTCTGAGGACTTACCAACGACGCCTCTTTGTGAGCTGAAGGCTCCATTTCAACTAATTTAAAATGTAACTCAGCCTGAGTAGGCCGAATAGGCATCTCTCTCCTATTTTCCCGATTTATAAAAACAAACTCAGAGAGGGATCTCACTAAATTGTCATCAATAGATATCCCCCTTTCCGGTTCAGAGAAAGAGGAGAGAACGCCCTGATCCCCTTTTTCATCACAACTGATGAATAGGCCCTCTTGACTCTTTGTTAAATCGATAACAGAGCCATCCAACGAAACAGCGGGAATGGCAGATTTACTCTCTTTCCCATTATCTTCCCGAACAAAATCGGAGCAAACCCCATTTTGTTGAGCAGTTACTAAGGGACCTACCACATTGCGAGAGAGAGACGCATCTGGCCTTACTATAATAGGAGGCCCAAAAACACCTAACGATATCCCTTTATTTTCGGGAGCAACTGTTACAGCTGGAACTTCTATTGGCAAATGTTTTGCCATTAGATGGGGGAAAAATTTTTCCAAAATGTGGATAAAAACACTCTCCACTCTCTCAATTAGTTTACGTAGTTGTTGGGTGCAAACCTGAATAAGAGATGGATGTCTAGCGACTGTTGGTAAATTTGATACGCTATTTACTGTTTCCATTTTAGACCTCCTAAAAAATGAATCTACAGTTTACAGCCAGCCGACAAATTTCCGCACTACATTTTTTAAGAATTGATTTATTTTCAGTTAAGATTTAAAAAACAACGGTCTTGTTCCCATTCAGGAACACCCGGTGCTCAGTGTGATATTTAATCGCTCGCGCCAAGACAAATGCCTCGATATCTCTGCCAAGCTCCACAAGCTGTTCGGCTGTATGTGTATGATCGACGCGCAATACTTCTTGATCGATGATCGGCCCTTCATCTAATTCGTCACTTACATAGTGAGCTGTGGCTCCGATCAACTTTACGCCCCGATCATACGCTTGATGGTATGGTTTAGCCCCTTTAAAACTAGGGAGAAACGAGTGGTGGATATTGATCGCTTTCCCTGCCAATTTTCGGGTGAGCTCTGGCGAAAGAATTTGCATATATCTAGCAAGAACAACGAGCTCTATCCCCTCTTTTTCAACCAGATTGGCAATTTTCTCTTCCTGCGCCTGTTTATCAATCGAGGCCCAATGATGAAAAGGGATGTTATACCAGCGAGTCATATCGGAGAGCATTGAGTGGTTGGAAACAACCGCCGCAACCTCTATCGGAAGTCGATTGCTTTGAACACGGTGAAGTAGATCATTTAAACAGTGCCCTTGAGTCGATACAAGGAGAAGGGTTTTTGTTCTCTTGAGGGGATCGTGAAGAGCCCATTCGAGCTTTAGCTCTTCAGCAATTTCTCTAAATTGAGCCCCAAAAGCCTCTGAATCTAAAATTTTCCCCTGAAATTCAAAGACACATCGGAGAAAAAATCGGCCGGTAGAGACATCTCCGTACTGGGCCAGCTCAATGATAAACCCCTGATTTTGAGCCAGAAATGTGGAAATTTTCGAGACAATTCCTAAGCGGTCTTTACAAGATAAAGTCAAAATCCGACGATTCATGGCCTCCATGATAACTAGAGGAAATAATAATCACCACTTGCATTAATTTCTTG
>CAYWDE010000144.1:0-5355 GCA_964456885.1 uncultured bacterium
GTCCTTTTAGAGGATCGGGCTGAAGTGGAGATCCCCCATTTAACCAAAGAGGCGATCAACCAAATTTTTGAGGCTCACGCCCGCTATATAGAAGAGGCCGAAGAAACGGCTCCAAAAAACACCCCCGAAATTGCCCCCTTTACTTTTAGCCTTCCCCTCAAACCAAACAGCGCCTTTGAACAATTGTTAGAAACATCGGCGCAACATAATCCGGAACAGGCGAATCTCCCCCCTCTCCCAATCGACGTGTTAAAAAAAATCACAATGATTGCAAAGGTTTTTGGATTTGAAGATGCAGCAGCGCTCAACAAACCAGAAACTGGGTGTAACTGTATCTATTGTCAAGTGACCCGTTCGCTTCAAGGAGAAGATCCCCTTCTCGATCCAAATGAAGAAGTTTCGGCAGAAGATTTAAAATTCCGCGATTGGGAAATTAGACAGACGGGTGATAAATTTTACTGCGTGACTAATCCTCTCGATCCAAACGAACAATATAATGTGTTCTTAGGGACTCCAATTGGATGCACTTGCGGGAATAAGAGCTGCGAACACATACGCGCCGTTTTAACCTCTTAAAACCCCTTTAGATTTTATAAAAGGGGCTCTAAATCGGAAGATTTAAGCCCCTTTCATCCTCTTTAATACAAAAAATCTTGGCCTTTAAATTCCGAACGAATACTATTTTTCTTAAGCGCGTTTGGAGTGTAATATGTTGTCTCGTCTAGTTGTTATTTCGTTTCTTTCTATTGGTAGTTTAGCTTTTGCAGCGCCTGCAGCGCCAAAAGCAAATGCAGCCCCTGCTAAAAAAGCAGAAGCTTTTAAACCATTTACCGGCAAACTGCTCGCAAGCAAAGTGCGCGTTCGGGCAAAAGCTGACCTTGAGAGTCCCATCATCCGACAAATGAACAAGAACGATCTTCTTCTAGTTGTTGCTGAAGAGGGGGATTTTTACGCTGTTGAGCCGCTGAAAGATACAAAAGCCTACGTTTTCCGTAGCTACATTCTAGACAATGTCGTTGAAGCGAATCGGGTAAATGTCCGTCTCGAACCTCATGTGGATGCTCCAATTATTGCACAACTCCAAGCAGGAGACAAGATCAACGGGACCGTTTGCTCAATGAATCACAAATGGCTCGAAATCGCTCCTCCCAAAGGGACTAAATTTTATGTCGCGAAGGAATTCGTCGGCCACGCAGGAGGCCCGGAACATCTCGCAAATATGGAGAAAAGAAAAGCGCAAGTAGAAGAGCTCCTCTCCTCCGCCTATCTAAATGCTGAAGCTGAGTGCAAAAAAGATTACGAAGAGATGGCGCCGCAACACGCGATCGAGCAGTTCCAAACGATTTTACGCAACTTCGCCGATTTCCCTGCCGCTGCAACGCAGGCCAAAGAGGGTCTTGCCCTTTTAAAAGAGACCTACCTCAACAAGAAAATCTCCTTCCTCGAATCAAAAGCGGAACTCTCCACAACGGCTAAAGAGGAGCTCCTCGCAAAACATAAAGCGGAAAAAAGCGAACTTTTCACTGATGCTTCTGTGAAAGTAGACCCTTCTCTTTGGAATAAGAGAGCTAAATCAAATAAAGAGAATCTCGGCTTCTGGGACACCTTAGAAGAGTCCCTTTTCTTGAGCTGGACTGCGTTCCACTCAGGCAAAAATCTCGATGAGTACTATGCGGAGCAAAAAGCGAACGCCACAGTACTGACGGGGACAGTCGAGAGATATACTTATGATGTACGAAATAAGCCAGGTGACTTCATCCTCCGGGGCACTGAAGATGCACCTATTGCTTACCTCTATAGCACACAAGTGGATCTCGACGAATATGCAGGGAAAACAGTGACGATCTTGGCAGCCCCAAGACCGAATAATCACTTTGCATTCCCCGCTTATTACGTCTTCAATGTACAATAGACCTCTTCCCAAAGAGGTTTAATATATATTGAATGGAACTGCGCGAATGGGCAATCAGGATCCTCTCAGCCGATACGCTGGAAGAGAAACTCCTCTGCACCGAAATCTTAACCGATGATCATCCTGGCGATCCGCTCATCTTCAACGAGCCTATAAGGCCCGTTGGGATGGGCTTTAATAAACGGACGAAAGAGCAAAAACTCCCCCCTTTTCAGACCCATGGGAAAGAGGAGAATCGGGCCGTCTGCCTCCACCGCTTTGCCGGCCATGAACTCTTGGCTGTCGAAATCATGGCCCACGCCCTCACCGCCTTCCCCCACGCCCCTAAAGCGTTCCGCAAAGGGGTCGCCCACACCCTCAAAGAGGAGCAGGGGCATGTCCGCCTATATATAGATAGGATGAACGAGTTTGGTCTAAAATTTGGGGATCTCCCCCTCTTCAAACACTTTTGGAACCATGTCCCCCACCTCACCTCACCCATCCGCTATGTGAGCGTGATGAGCCTCACCTTTGAGATGGCAAATCTCGATTTCGCCCCCCTTTATGGGAGATCCTTTGCCGGTTTTGGCGATGAAAAGAGCGCAGCTTTAATGGCTCAAATCTTGAAAGATGAGATCAACCACGTCTCCTTTGGCTACCGTTGGCTCACTAAGTTTAAAGGGGGCAACCCCGCCTGGGATAGCTGGCTAGAGAACCTCCCCCCTAAAATCGAACCGAGACGAGCTAAAGGCTTTGTCTTAATGGAAGAGAACCGACGCGAAGCAGGCATTCCTGACGATTGGATTAATAAAATTAAAATTTTATAATTAAAACAAAAACTTAAAATAAAATTCAAAAAAAATCGATACATTACAACTAAAGTAGATTCCTGCTATTATATTAGTTAAAAAAGGAATCTAATTAATGTCATCGATAACATCTCCAATTTGGGAAAATAGATTAAAAGAGCTAGAAAATCATCAAACAGAGAACTCAAACAATGTTTTGAATAGATCGGTTATGGGAAGTTTAGAAGCAGAACCTACACAAGAACATTATTACATTATGCTGGAAAGGCTAGGTTTAAGCTTAAACCTTCTAGATTCGGATGATCTATCCACCTGGTATCAGAGAAACCGATCCTTTTGCGAAATAGAGGATGCTCAAAATGGCTTCGATTCAGTAGTACGTGCCTTGCAAGAAAAAAAAGAGCTGACACAAGAGCAGATCGATACTTGGAAAACGGCCAAAGAACTGACGCAATTTATAGTGAACCAGTTTTGTAAATCCCCCAAAAACTCTCCTAAACACGCCTCCTAATGAGAGGCTGGCCAGAAGCCCAGACTGGGTCGCTTTTGGAAAATTGATGAGCGGATTAATAAAATAAGGAATTACGAAATGGCATCCATAGCCCCTCCGACCTGGCAAGAGAGATTGCAAGAACTGGAAAGACACCGAGAGCTGCATACCCCCTCTTTTGTAGAAGTTGCATACAATTATCTCAACAAACCAGTTACGGAAAGAACGTCGGTTGGTTATACAAGAGAGCATTATAATATTATGAAAGAAAGGCTTGCTTTAAGCACCTACCTTTTGCACCCCCCTCAGCCCTCCACTCAAAAACAACTAAGCTCATCTCTTGAGGAGATAGCTATAGCTGATGATGGACTGTACGGAGTTGTAGTAGACCTAGTAAAAACGGGAAAGCTTACACAAGATGAGATTACTGAGTGGGAATTGATCCACAAAATGGTTAAAGAGGTTCTCACCCGTCCCCCTATCCCAAAAGAGAATATCCCCCAACTCTGAATATTTTCAGTGCCATTCTCCCCATTGATAAATTTAGTCTAATCTGAGAAACTATTTCCTTTTTTGTGAAAGGAATAAGAGTAATGTCATCAACTACGAACTTTCTCCAACAGTATCAACCCACCGGACCTGTAATATCCCGACGTTTAAAACTCCCGGTTTACAATAGAGAGAGTTATGAAACAGCTCTGAAAACACTTGGCTTTGCGGTAGACCAGTTTCAAAAAGCACCTCTAATCACGTCTCAATCGTTTGATCTCGTAAAACAAATTGATTCAGCAAATAAAGATTTATCAGATGTCCTGAACGGCTTAGGTTTAAATTGGCAATTCTCACCAGAAGATCAAAAATGTTGCTGGAATCTCCGGATGCAAGCGCAACGGATACTTGCTCAAAATTATATAGTAAAATAGAGACACTAGGAGAAAAAAAAATGGCAGTTGTCACATCCCCTTCTTGGAACGAGAGATTGAACGCTTTAAAAGAACAGCAAGAAGCTTCTTTAGGGGGCTTTTTTTCTCTAGATCGGACAGAATTTAATCCTCAAGATCGGCAAGCCTCTACCTGCAGCAGCTATTCGCCTGTAGAATATCGGCTCTTAAATATTCCTCATCGGTATACAGAAGAGCATCTCACAACAGCAAAAAAAACGCTCATAGCTGCCTTAGCTCTCTTCAAAACAGATGAAGAGACAACAGAAGAGCAATTGAGGATCTGCGAAAGTGAGATCGAAAGGGCCCATACCCGTCTATTTATCATCCAAACAGATTTACTGAAGAACCAGCGTAAAAACAAAGAAAATAGCGATTCTTTGAATGAAATGCAAAAAACTGTTTATAAAACACTCAATGAGATTAAGGGTCTACTTCAGAAGAGATAAGCTCGGTCCCTTTGGCTATTTTCTCAATTGTTTCCATTGGAGAAATTTCCTTCACGAGTCCGCAGCTCTCTTTAAGCTTTCTTGCGCTCACCATAACTCTCGATTCAAAAGAGGCGATGCTCTGGTTATAAGATTCCACGCTCGAATTGAGCGATTTACCCACCCTGTTCCAATGATCAGCGAGAACCCCTACCCGTTCATATAGCTCTTGCCCCAATTTTGCGATCTCCTGGGCACTTTTTGAGAGGCTCTCCTGCTTCCATCCGTGAGCGACCGCCCTTAGGATCGCAATGAGTGTAGTCGGAGTTGCGACGATGATGTTTTGATCGGCCCCAATTTCGATGAGGGAGGGGTCCGCTTGCAGAGCTGCACTAAAAAATGCCTCAGCCGGCAAAAAAAGAATCACGAATTCAGGGGCCGGATCGAGCTGCTTCCAATACTCTTTAGCTGATAGGTCTTTAATATGCTTTCTAACAAAGGCGGCATGCTCTAAGAGCTTTATCTTACGCACCGTCTCATCTTCGATTTCGGCCGCCTCAAGATAGGCTTTTAGAGGGGCTTTTGCATCGACAGCGATCTGCCTTTGACCCGGTAAACGGATCAGAAGGTCAGGTCGCAAAATTTTTCCGTTCCCCTCTAAAGTCTTCTGCTCATAGAAATCGCACTGATTGATGAGGCCTGCCAGTTCAACAACCCTTCTTAAATGGACCTCCCCCCAAGAACCTCGAGTCTGAGGAGATTTGAGGGCTTGAACGAGGCGGGTCGTCTCCATCCG
>CAYWDE010000145.1:0-5328 GCA_964456885.1 uncultured bacterium
GGAGCAGCTCATAAGAAGAAGCAGTGATAATAATAGGCTTTTTCGTATAGTGCGGTCGAGGGCGGATATCATGTCTGATCACATTCTCCAGCAATTGCAGCTTTCGGCTGACTCAGCTTTAAAGAGCCAAACGGTTCAAGAAGGGGTCCAGCATTTATCACGCGCTTTTGCCCTTTTTTCAGAAGAGGCAGCCCGCCTTAAAATTGCATATTCAAAGTTACAAGAGCGGTTCGAGACTGTCAACCAAGAACTTGGATTGAAAGCCGCAAATTTGACCCGAGTGACCGGTTATTTGAACAATATTTTAAAAAATATCTCCGATGCGATTCTATTTATCGATCTAGAGGGGACCGTTACGATGTTCAATGATGCGGCCCAAAATTTATTGAAAATCAAGTCGGAGCAGGCCCTTTTCAAAAAGTTTTGGGAGACGTTTCAAGACGAAACGTTCGGTTTTTCGATGAGAGAGGCGTTGAAATTTGGGATCTCCCATAAACTGCTCTATCAAAAGGATCGGGAGATTTCGACAACATTTGTCTATGAGGGGCCGAAGGTCTACCATGGGATGATTCTGGTTTTAAGGGACATCAGCGAAAAACAGAAGCTGCAGCTGATTGCAAACCGGAATGATCGGATGAAAGAGTTGGGGCAGATGGCGGCGACTGTCGCCCATGAGATCAGGAATCCCCTTGGAGGGATCAGAGGCTACGCCTCTTTGCTTTACCGGGATCTGAAAGAGGAGCAAAACTTACAAGAGATGGCTGGATATATTATTGAGGGGACTAAATCTTTAGAAAAAATCGTGAGTGCAATCCTCCACTATTCGAAACCGATCCAGATCCAACCTCGCACCCTCGATTTAGGGGCATTTTTAAAACAGATTGGAAAATTCATTAAAGTTGATCCGGCCTTTCCGTCGAATGTAAAACTGGGAATGCATATCCCCGACTCTCCCCTTCTCGCCCCTTTTGATCCAGAAGCGCTTAAGTCAGCGATGCTCAACTTGATTTTCAATGCGTTCCAAGCAATGCCTCATGGTGGAGAGCTATTGATTTCTCTCTTAAAAATGGATTCCCTTTGCCAGATTTCGGTCGCAGATACAGGGGTAGGAATTGAGGCAGATCAATTGAATCACCTCTTTTCCCCATTTTATACGACAAAAATGGGGGGAAATGGGTTGGGGTTAGTAGAGACCCAGAAAATTATCCAGGCCCATTTTGGTGAGATCCATGTCCGCTCACAAATGGGGAAAGGGACCACTTTTACAATAACGTTGCCGCTAAAAAGGTAAATTATGATCGAAAAAGTACTCGTTGCCGATGATGAACCGCTTATGCTCCGTTTTGTGACCGATCTTCTGAAACGGTTAGGCAAAGAGGTGATCTCTGCAACCAATGGGCAGGAGGCGATTCAAATTCTTGAGACTGAACCGGTCGACCTTGTGATCACCGATATGAAGATGCCTTTAAAAACGGGGCTCGATGTGTTGAAAGCTGCGAAAGCCATCTCCCCCTCTCTCCTTGTGATCTTGGCTACAGCACATGGGACCATTGAGTCGGCTGTAGAAGCGATGAAGCTGGGTGCATTTAACTATTTAATCAAACCCTTTTCTCCAGAGGCACTCGAGGGCATTTTAGAAAAAGCGGAAGAGCATTTACGTCTGATCAAAGAGAATAAATTCTACCGGGAAGATGCAAAGTATCCCCTTCTGATTGCCCAAAGTCCCTCGATGAAAAAGATCATGCACGATTTAGAAAAAATCGCAAAGGCGAATGCAAGTGTATTTATCACGGGGGAATCGGGAACGGGAAAAGAGGTGATTGCAGGGGCCATTCATGAACTCTCTTCAAGAGCTCAATACCCTTTTATCAAAGTGAATTGCGCAGCGATCCCAGAGACGCTCCTCGAATCGGAATTTTTTGGACATGAGCGGGGTTCCTTCACAGGGGCCCATACGAAAAAAATAGGGAGGTTTGAGCTAGCCGATAAAGGGACGCTACTTCTTGATGAGGTGACCGAAATCCCCCTTGTTCTACAGCCGAAGTTATTACGGGCGATTCAGGAACAGGAATTTGAGCGGGTTGGCGGTACAAGGCCGATCAAAGTGAATTTGCGATTCCTCGCGACATCGAATCGGAGCATGCAAGAGGCGATCGAAACAAAAATATTTAGGGAAGACCTCTTTTACCGTCTCAATGTGGTTCCGATCCAAATCCCTCCCCTCCGAGAACGGAGAGAAGATATTTTGCTCCTTGCCACCTACTTTCTTGAGCGGTTTTGCAAAGAGAACCATAAACCACTGAAAACATTTACAGAGAGGGCGGGGAAAAAGCTCCTCGACTATCCTTGGCCAGGAAACGTCCGAGAACTTGCGAATATCATCGAAAGGACCGTTGTGCTCGATTTTGATCCTATCATCGACTCGGAACACTTATACCTCGATTCGACTGCACTGGCTCCTCCAAAAGAGCTAAAAAAAGGGATTACACTTCATGAAATGGAGAAACTGCTCATTTTAGAAACCTTGGAGGCAAATCATCAAAATCGGACCAAAACCGCCTCCATCTTAGGGATTAGCGTCCGAACTCTCCGGAATAAGCTGCATGAATACGGAGATTGCAGCGCTGAAAATTAATTTAGGTATTAAAAATTTATTTAAACCTTTTTACTTTAAGAAATGCGCATATATAATATATGCATTCTTAACTAAAAAGGAGACCATTTATATGGCAAATCCAACAGGACGCCGTTCAATTGCTTATGCAGAAGCTTACCCCCAAGTTCCCTATATGGCACCTATGTTCGCTGGAGATGATGCGCAAGAAGCAACTCAAATCTCCACAGCGAATAAAGTGGAATCATTGACTCTCTCCACAATCGTAGCAAGCGACTGCAAGGAAACAACTACAGCGCGTCAGGAGAGGGTTGATCCTCCTCAGAGAGACTTAAATGATCCCCAGAGAAATTTAGATGAATGGGTCAATCAGCTGCGTGTGTTGGGCGTAATCCCATAACGTAACCTTCCGACTTAAAGTTTCTTTTTAAATAGATTTAAAGAGGTCAACAATTAAACTTTGAATCTCTTGGGGCATAAAGATGGGAGGCTCAATCATCATCATCCCGTATATCTGCGCTTGTTACCCTCACCATCTCCTCATCAGAGTCTTCTTCCCTATTTTCCTCTACTGCAACGGGCTGAGTCATCAGATGGCGTCTATCGTCAAAGGAGCTATTTATCGTCCCTAATCGCACTTCACGCCCTTGCTGCTGAAATAGCACTTTTACTTCTACGCTCATACAGGTGTTTTCCAAAGTTTGCCTAGCCTGCAGCTCGAGCTGATGCAAACGGGAAATGACAGAGGGGGATCTCCGCTCTTCAGTCGTGGAGGATCCTTTTTCCTCCTCTTCATTATCAGAATAAACTTCCTGTTCAAACGCTTGATTGCTACTCGGAAGCATCAGGGAAAGAAAATAGAAGAGAGTCTCCATCTCTTTAGAGATCAGGAAGGGCTCTTGGAGATTTGCTTTTTTAAGAACCTGCAATTTTTCTTGGGTTGTTTTGGCCTCTTCTAGTTCGTCCGATAACCGATCTTTCGCCTCCTCGGCAAGAGAGTTTTCAACATAATGGTAGAATTGGACCATTTCAGGCGTAATATTTTTGAGGAGGTTTTCAATAGGAAAATAGATCCTAAATGCCTGTTTGATCCGTTCAAGACGGGGCCAAGGATGAAGAGGCATATTAGTGAAAGGGAGAAGGGTAGGAAAAAACCGTTCATCAATAGAATAATCCCGCTCTACAACCAAGATATCTAACATTTTTTTCGCAGCAGAAACTTCTCCGAGGGTCAAACAGAGCAGATTTTCTCTAGAGCCGTTTGGGTCTTCTGAGTCTTCTAAAAGTTTGAGGTGGTATTCGATCCGATTTCTCAGTTCCGGAACTTTCTCTTTCGGAAGGGTCCACTCAATCGGAAGTTTTTTAAAAAAACGTTTGTAAAACTCTTCCCCTAATACGAATGCCAAAGTTTCGATCGCTGTTGAAGAGCCGATTAAAGTGGAAAAAACAGCGATTCTCTTTTCCAGCAGATGGAGCATCTCTGAAAAATATCCCCGATATTCGTCTGGCAAATGATTTAGCGCCTTTTTTAACTTTTCTGGCTGCAGAACCGGTTCAATACATTCGAAAATAGATCTTTTCATTTGCTTCAAATGCATCAGCATTTGACTTTGCTTAATTTCATCTGGAGTGATAATCGGATCAAAAAGGCTTAAAAAGGCCACTTTCAATCTCTCTGAGGGGAGGCTTTCAAGGGTTTTTCTCACCTCTCCAGGAAGGGGTGTTGGGACAGAGAGCGGCTCGATGGCAGCATCTAACTGCGTCGTTTCAGAGGGGGTTAAGGAGATATTGCTCACCCTCATTCCTAAACCACGCGCCCCAATTTGAGGTTCAAATTGAGAAAAAGCTCTCATACATTCTTGAATAATGTGGGAGTCGAGCATCTTCTCCAGATTTTTATTCAGAACAACGGGCTGGATCAAATCTCCAAAAGCTCTTCTAAATTCATCGAGCGACTCCTCTTCTGAGATCCCTATGATTTTGATCTGCCGCCCATCTAAAGTGAGTTCAACGGTTTTAGCCATTTTCTTAGGGGCATAAGCGAAATAGTTATCGATCCAGATGAATTTGTCTAAGAAAAAGGCGTGTTCTACGGAGGAGATCCGATCGAATATTTTAGGAAACGTTTCAGGGGGGATATCAACAATATCATCATCAATATCTAAACCTGCAAAAGGGGCTATTGAATTTCCTCTTAGCACGTTCATAAATTGAGCATCTCCTGATATTTGAGAGAAAGCTCAAGCCATTTTTTCCAGAATTGGGAGTCCTGTTTCAATACTTGGTAAATATCGTAGAAAAGGTAGAGGTAGGCGATCTCCTCTTTAAGATCCATTTCAGCCACTGCAGCAGACCCTTTTTTCTCTTTAGAGAGGATCTGTAGGTGTCCAATAAGGCGGGCTAAACTCTCCTTCAATTCCCCCATCCTTTCTCCGATCTTCTCTTTTGTAAATAGGGGCATCGGGTGCTGGTCGATTTTTTCGTGGACAAGGCGTCTTAAATCGCGCTTCTTAAAACCGGCAATCGCCTCTTTCAAAGGGGCAAAATCGATCCCTTTGAATCCGATTCCCCCATCGGTTGTATTAATAAAGCACACCTCGGGGTGTTTTTTGGCAAAATGGGAAATACTCGCCGACTCCATCACCCAACGGACCGCTGTAAAAATAGGATTCCCTTCACGATCTTTTCTTTTCAGGATCCGGTCAGCGGCCGAT
>CAYWDE010000146.1:0-5274 GCA_964456885.1 uncultured bacterium
AAACTTGATCATTTTCTTCCCAAGCCATTCGGGATAAAATTGGTAGGAAGTGAGGAGCTGTGAAACTAAATATTGATAGCGGTGTTTATTCGCCTGATTTGCAGCAGGCTTATACCAATCGATAATCGAATATTTCATGTTTAGACCCACATTGCCGATCCTCAATCCACCCATCTCTGCTACATAGGCATAGTGGTTCGTCGTATCATCGACGAGAAGGGCACCCATATTGAGGTAATAGTCGCCAATTGCTTCCCAAGCCTTATTGAAACGGAAAAGAACCCCATCAAAAAGGGTAGCAAACTCCATTTTCGACTCGAACACATTAAAGAGATAACGCCTGCCGATCTCTGCGTCAAAAGTGAACGTATCGCCAGGGATAATCCGTCCCCCAAGATAGGCCTTTTCTAGACGAATTCTATTTACTGTACCGCTCCGCTGCCCCATGTCATTATCAAATTCGAGCTTGATTGCAGACCAGGTCCGATCGGTCCGGTAGTCGATCATTAAATTGAATTCGATATCCCAAGCATACTGAGGTTTATTGAAAGCTCCCCCCTGACCTCGCTGACGCACCCCATTTTTCACTTCACTTGTGTCCTGAAATTCAGTCCGAACTTCCCCGCTTATAGAGAGGTCTCCCCCCAATTCTTTCAGGGTGACAAGCCTTTTATCACGGATCCAACGACGCAAAGCTTCCATATCATCCGCATCAGGATCTTTTTTCTCATCAAACTGAACATCCCCTTGAGCAACAGGGAATGGAGGGACAGAAACAGATTCCTCCGCCAGAATGGGCGCAGGAGCTGCCTCTGCAAATAGCTCTACAATAGCAGATTTGAGGTCGATAGACTGGGAACATAAGGGCACTGCGACCAAGAGAGCGCCGGCCCAAAATCGGGTAATCTTTTGCATGGGAAGCCTTGAATTTTATTAATAGAACAACAAATTATAAAAACCGCTAGCTTAAAAGGCAAAAGAAAAAGGGGTGCATTTAGCTGGAAGAGAACTCTATTTCAAAATCTAAAATCAGTGGAGACTGTGATCGCCTCTTCATCGATGAGCCGCCCCTCTAAATTGAGCATAAAATACTTGCCCGAAGAGAGAGTGCACCCAAGATAGAGACCTACCGGATCCCGATTCTTAAAAGTATCAGATCCAACTAGCTCTTGAGAAATGGGGATTGAGAAGTTTTTAAGGAGAGTTTGTCCATTTAGATATTTAGCGCCGATATAGGGGATAAACCAATCGATTTTATAAGAGATATCGAAATTAATTTGCCAAGCTCTCCACTCCACTCTAGAACCTACTACAGATTCGGCTGTTCCGTTAGAAGAGACCGATTTTGGGTGTGAATTAGAAGAGGTGTAGCGCCCCCCTAATCCAAAAACAGTTTTACCCCGCTCATAAATAATTGAACGGCCACCAAAAGCCCAAAGAAAATGGGGGTCTGTTTCCATCTCAATTCGGGTCACAGAACCTAATGTGTTATTTTCAAATCTCCAATCAGATTTTGTCTCCGAAGAGCCGAAAACTCCGTAGATCTCCAAATGATCAAGAATATTCAGCGTGACTGTTCCAGAATTTGTCCACTGTTTGTAGGTGTCGACTCGGCCAGAGCCCTGATCGTATTGGTTCATCCTCCCATCTTCGACAAAATCCCCCTCATAGCCAGCTCGTAAACTGAGCCAACTCTTATTCGAAAATAAGAGACCCTCTTTGAGCACTTGAGGCGCAGAGGAGTTTCCTATAGGCGCCCCATAAAGAGGGAGGGATCCGATAAACATTACAACCCATTGACAAAATTTTTTCATGATGCTCACAAAATTTTATACATTTGCAGAACTGTCTCTCAGTTCCTGCCTATTTTCAAGAGGGAGATGAGCCGTTTCTATACGGGTATACTCACCCTGACACAGTCTATCTGAGTAGGCAACTCTCAACCCAACTCCCGTCCCACCTAAAGCTGCAAACGCGCCCCACGCAGCTCCGTTAGCAAGAGTGATTGTACAAACCCCCCACCCAACTGCTGAGACTGTAGCCCCCGCTAAAAGATGTTTCCAAGTTCTGCTTAATACAAGAGGTCTATATTCACCACTCATACAGACCGAATCTGGATGTTTTACCATTTCATGGGATCCCATAAATATCATGGCGCCCATCACCGCTCCATTCAAAATAGGGACAGGAATAAATGGGGCTGCAAATGAGCCTCCAAACCAAAAAGCCACTTTAGCGCTTTGAACTGTTCTCTCAGAAGAGATCCAATTACGCACTTTTGTAAAGTAAGAATCGGTAGATGCAGGCAATGCCGTTATAGCAGACATTCTTTTCTCCTAAAAAAGGGTGCGATAGTAAACGAACTATTTTTTTGTTTCAAATTTTATCGGCGCCTGAAATTTTCCAGCAGATCGTTTTCATATTCTTTTGGATCTGTCAATACTACCCAAGCTGAATTGTTTTTCTCATCTAACCATTGTTTCCAATCAACCATCGGGAATCCTTGAGTTCCTGTCCGGTTTAATCTCCATAATTCGAGTTGCCCTGTTGCAGGATTAGAAACAAAACCGAAAAACCATCCCGACCAGTTTGTATCTCCAAATAAGACCGATTGAGAGAGGTATCCTAAACGGCGCATCACATCTGCAATTTTCCCATCCCAATCAATTGAGGAGAACGGGGAGCCCATCGATCTCAAAAGAAGGGCTTTTGCCATTTGATAGAGGTCAAAAGAGCTAAAAAACGTCCCCTCTAAAGAACCGATAGCTTCTCTCCGATTCAAACCACCGAAAATCTGATTTAGGGCCTCTTTTGCTTCGCTCCCTGAAAAGAGGGTCGAATGTTCATAAAGAATTGAATCGACGAGGGCCTCTTTCTGTTTGATTCGTGGCCCCAAAGCTTCAACTAAATTGTTTCTAAATTGCACATTCGTCGTAGCTGCATGTTTTTGCCGGAATAAATGGATAAAAAGGGCCTTTTCTTCCTCAGGCAATCTCTCGCTTAGGCGGAGAGCAATGTGCCCTTGCATCTCCTCGTTCCAGTTCGCCATTTTTTTACTTATAGATCCTCTCTGTAAAAAAGGGGGATAAAAAAGAAAAGCATGGGTGGGAGAGTGGATCAAAAGGGGCCCCTCTTTTTTGATTGAAGAGAGAAACTGAAGCAACTCCTCCTCCGAGTGGGGGATAATACTAGACTCAGTAAAGGGTCTGCTTCTATTGCAATAAGCCATCATTAGCGTTTGCAACGTTCCTCCCGAAATATAGTCCCAAGGAGACCGTCTCCCTTTTTCTTTTGCCCTTGAGGTGGCTCCATTCAAAAATTCAGGTAATTGGATAAATTGAATAAGAGCTGTGGTGATTTCGGAGACGAGCTCTTTTTCTATATGAGGAGGCGACTCAAGATCCCTTTCAATCCGAGAGAAAAAATCTCTTAAACACTCTATGTATTGATCCCTTGTATAGATCGGAGTCCACTGCGAAGCATCCAATCTCCCATGCTTATAAACTAGCCGAAAACCTGCAGAGCTATCGTCGTAGATTTGGGCCTCTTCTCCCTGAATAGCTGGATCAAAAAGCTCTTGAAAAAACTCCTGCAATTTTTGATCGTACTGCTCAATCAAAGAAGAAAAAAGCTTCACTAAACTGTCGGTTTTTTCTAAAAGAGAACTTCTCCTCTCCAAAATCAGAGTGAGGGACTGGTTGTATGTCGTCCAGTCAGCTTTTAATTGGCTTCTTCGCGCTTCACTCAAAGCGCCCCGGATCCCCTCTTCCAAAATTTGGAGCGTCCCCATTCCCTCTTCATATTCTTTAGAGAGTTTTTCGATCTCTAAATTACACCTCTCAAGATGTCCGTTTATTTCTATGTAAAGGAGAGCTCCGACCCCATTTTTTTGTTCAGGGTGAAGCCCAAGGCCTATATATAAATTCCAACGGGCGAACTCTGTTTTAACATCGGAGAACGAAGCGATTGAATATTCCCACGTCCGGAGAAGAGAGCATTCGGTCATCGCTTTAAAAGCGGTAGCTGCTTTTACGCAGTTTTTTTTCCAATTTGAGACTTTTTGAGCTCTTTCGCTCGGTTTCTGATAATAGACGGCCGATTGCCTTGCGAGTAGAGGCGTCATTTGGATCCGAGATAAATGCTCTTCATCTCTGATATCCTCTTCGGTCAACCCCTCATGTTCCATCAGAAGAGTTCTGAAAAGATTTTCGATTGTTACAGGACCTAAAGCCCGAATTTTCTCTTGCAAAAGCCCCGAAAAAACGACACCGGCAGCTTCAAATCCGACAGCAATTCCTGGAGAATTTTCCAATCCGATCCCCATTTTTTCCAGATCCCCAGCCCCCGAACTTAAACTCAAAGGGACAACAATTTCTCTCCCTGCAAACACCCTTTTTAATTGCCCTGTGCTCAAAAGATCGTGCATGTCTTTAAAGAACCTCAAGGGGTCCTTTTGTTGAATCAGAATCGCCGGCGCTGTGGCAAAACAGGAGCCTGTAGCCTGTCTTAGAAAAGTGAGCCAAGCAGCAAGCACCCCTTTACGAACATGTACAGTTTGCATGGCCCGAATCGATTCGGGCCAAAGTGTCTCCCGAATCACCTCTTCCGCTCTTTTATGACAAAGTGGAGGGGAGAGTTTATGGATCGCGATCCAGATCTCTTTATTCTGAGCCAAAGCCTGTAAGCAATTTCTGATATGCCCGTAAATTAAAGCATCCCCTTCTCTGCCCGGCCCTAAAATAAAAGATCCCTCTTGCAAAAGTTGGAGCAACCGATTTAAAAGATCCCGATTGAGCTCCCCTTTTTCATCGATTAACAATGCTGCAATTTTAAGCCCTAAACGGCGTGCTCTATAGCGGAACGAATCTTGAACCAAACCCTGATCTAATTGAGAAGAGACGGCCGCTTCATTTTTTAATTCGAGAAGATCTGGAAGAGGCCCTTTTAGCGACTGGATAAAACTCTCTAGAAATTGAAGCTGTTCCACATTCCACCTCATAGACCCTATCGGAGCAAATGTAAAGCAGCTTTACATACATCCCGATCGGAAGCGATAAACCGATACGCTTTAAATAACGTCGAGAGGTTATACCAAATATCAGAAATAACTTGCAGTTTAGCTGCATCAAAGCCATTTTGACCTATTTTCGCTCAAATAACACTCATCCCCCATGCTCCCCCTTTATACCTTTCGTGATTCAAGATAAGGGGAAATAGACGAAACCAGTTTGTGGACAGTCTTTTATTAGTGGAGCTTCTCTATCCCAGAATTCC
>CAYWDE010000147.1:0-5253 GCA_964456885.1 uncultured bacterium
GAAGAGAGGAGCGATCTTTGTATGGAGTGTCGTTACAACCGGGTCCTCTCTGCACCGAGAGCCTATGTATTTGATCCTCAGTCGCCGGCCCATTATTTAGATCTTGAAGCGGTCGATGCGATGGCGAGTTTCGCCATTCTTCAGTGGATTCAACTCGATTGGCCTTTCCCCAATGCGGTCATCTCTATGCCCGATAAAGATTCGGTGGCGATTGGTAGGGCATTTGCCCATCTATTAAATATCCCTTTTATGAGGGCTCTTACTTTTGATTGCGAATATAAAACAGCCCGTCTTGAAGAGGATCAAATCCTCCTCCTTTTTGATGTCTCTAATCCGATCAAACTCCTGAAAAAAGCCTCTCTATCTCTCGGAGAAGCTTCCCCTAAAAGAATTTATTTACTAAGCTTGCTTCCATATGATTTTCCTCCTTCTTAGCCTCTTTCTCGCTTTGATTTTCCTCTTCTGTGGATTCAAAACAGTTCCTCACCAAGAAATTTGGATTGTGCAACGACTTGGGAAATACCATCGGCAGCTTGAGCCGGGCCTCAATTGGGTCCTCCCTTTTGCCGACGAGATTGCCAATAAACACTCCCTTAAAGAGGAGGCGATTGAAGTTCCCGAGCAAACAGCTATTACCCAAGATAACGTCAGCGTGATTCTGGACGGGATCGTCTATATCAAGATCTTTGACCCTGTAGCCGCCTCTTATGGTGTAAAAACTCCGCTTCATGCCCTCACGCAGCTCGTCCAAACAACGATGCGTTCCGAAATCGGGAAAATTCCTCTGGATGAGACATTTGAAGAGAGAGAATCGCTCAATGCCAAAATTGTCGAAGCGATCAATGAAGCGGCTATCACCTGGGGGATCCGCTGTCTCCGCTATGAGATCAAAGATATTAAGATGCCAGAAGATATCCGGAAGGCGATGGAACTTCAAATGACAGCAGAGAGGCAAAAACGGGCCCGCATTCTCGAGTCGGAAGGGCTCCGTCAATCCCACATCAATGAATCGGAAGGGGTGCGTCAAGCACGGATCAATGAATCTGAAGGGGCCCAAATCGATCGGGTCAATCGAGCTAAGGGGGATGCCGAGGCGATTGAAACCCTTGCAAAAGCGGCCGCTACAGGCATTGAACTGATCGCCCAGTCTCTCAATCAAACGGGAGGAGAAAAAGCGGCCTCTCTTCAAATTGCTGAAAAATATATAGAAGCTTTCCGAGAATTAGCTAAAGAGACGAACACGATCGTTCTCCCTTCTAATCTACAACACCCCGGTTCGATGGTAGCAGAAGCGATGGCGATCTACGACACTCTCAAGAAAAAATCGGCACCTTATCCCTTAGGGTCTGTTAAACAATAAAGTGAACCGTTTGGCTAGCGTGAAAGCTCCCTAAAATCGGCTATCGAAAACGGGTTTGTAATAGAGACTATACTAGCCCGTTTTCGATATTCGATTTTAGGGGCTTTGACGCGGCCAAACGGTTTACTTTATTGTTTAACAGACCCTTAAATTTAGAAACTTCCAATCACTAAAATTCTTTAGATTCTTTCTCCTGGGAGAATAGGGATAAGCTTATCTTCTCTCCAGAGTTCAATCAGAACTGAATTGTTGAAACGGCCTAATGCCCGGCATCCTATACACAATAGAATAGACTCAATATAGAGAAAAAGGATGAAGCGGACTGTCTGATAGGGAAATAATTTTCCCAGGATAACGAAAGCAGGAAAATTGTAAAAAACTACGACAGCTAAGAGAGCCGCTATTAGGGTGAAAAGAGAGATTGCTATAGGTTTTCGGATATATTTTGAGATTTGTTCGAATGTTTTATAAAGAGGTGTTAAAAATATCGATCCGAATTTTTCACCTATACTCATAGGATAGGAGGCGGGAAGACCCTCTTTTGTTCGGAATCCTCTGGCAAGGGCAAATTGGAAACCTTCTTTCCACTTCAATCTATGAAGCAATTCCATGATATTCCATCAATCTTGGATTCGAAAAGCGGCCAAAGGCCCTGATTCCCAATCCGAAAATAGTGATTTCTGATACAAGCCATAGACCAAATCTCACGTAAGACCACTTGATCCGATCAACAATCGATCCGCAAGCACTCGATAGGATATCCCAAGTATTGAATGGATAAAAAAGGAGCGCTGTAAAGAGTATTGCAAAACCGGTAAAGCAAACTGTTATAAAACGGGGATCGGAGAATATGTTTACGATAAAAACTTTAAATTCATAAACGAGCCAGGAAAGGAGATTGCCGATTTTTTCAGGTCGGTTGAGGGGAATCTCATCCCTAATTTTAGAGCCTTCCTTACGCAAGGCAAAACGGAGATGATTCTGAAAACGCAATAATGCCATAAAATTTCTCCTCAGAAGAAAGGAGAGTTTACCCAGCCACATGAATTTTAATAAAGATTTGACCGATCCTCTTAACTCGCTTTTTCTCTACTCCGTTCCAAAGCCTCTTCATAAGTTTCAGTCAACACAGTAGTAAAGAGCTTGGTTTTTGGATTGTCTACTTTATAATAAAGAACCCCTTCCAGCATCGATACAACGGATAAATTCTCAGCCCCTACATCTGAATGATCTGGCTTGTATAAAAAGATCCGAATTTCCACATTTTCCGGTTTGAAGGGATAATTATGAAGATATGGGTGGATCGGCTGAGTTTGATTGATTTCACTAATAAAACGCTCTGTAGCTATAATCAGTAATTCTCTTGCTTGTTCTATATTTAGAGGCTGATAATAATCAAAACTCAAGGCGAGCATTTTGATTTCATTCATCATTTGACCGCCCGTTCCACAAGGGGAAAGATGGGTTTCCTCTTTCAATTGAGCAGCCACTTTATATTGTATCTTGTTCGCTAACTTTTGTTTTTCACTAGGGATATACTTATGTTTATTGGACAATAGGGAACAGGATACTGCTGATAAAGCTACAATAAGCAGAAAAATAAATCTCATTTATGTTCTCCGTATTCCGTCAGATAAGCGTCAATGTGATCTTTTACTGTCTTTAAGAAGGTTGGGCTCTGCCAATCATGGTCAATTCCAGTAGCATCTGGATGCGGGTCTAGCAAGATCAGTTGTTTTCTGTTCTCTATAGCTTTTTCTACATTGTTTGTTAACAAGCAATTATTCGCATCTTTTGCAGCGGCATACACTACTTCTCCATAGGGGACAATGTCTTTTTTGCTGGCGTAATTATAAGATCTATAACACATTTCTGTTGGAACTACTTTTGCTGGGGCTATTGCTACCACAATGATCCTATTTCGCATTTCTTCAGAAGACTGTTCTAGTCCATTATTGATATGAATCGCACCTTGACTATGACAAAACTGCAGATATTTTGCATTGGGATAGTCTCTATTCTCTTGATGGAATTTGGTCCAGTTCTCAATCAATAGATCGGCGGTATTGGGAGATGAGCCTGGGTAATTGAAAGAGAAAATCTCACCAAGATCGATGATAGGTCCATGTGTTTGATTATGTACCCATTCTATCCTGTGGTCTGGGATAAATTGACTTAGATAATTAGTGTGGCTAGTCATCGTTTCATGGGGGGTGTTCATCCCATTGATCCCTCCGATCCGAATATGGGGGACTTGAGTTCCTTCTTTGATATAATGAGAAGAAGGGATTGGTTTGGGGCAAGCGGAGAGGGCCTCTTGCAGTTCAGTATCGATCATCCCTTTTCCCATAACTTTAACAAATGTATCGACCCAGCTTTTTTCAACTTTAGGATTTGGGTCGAAATAATTAGGGCTAAATTTTTCTAAAAAAAGTAAAAATTCTGGGTCGTATCGTGTTGTATCGATTGAAGGGGCTATGACTTGCGGTTCTGGATGGGATGAGCTGAAACTGTTTGGTATCGAAAGGGGCTGGTTATTGTTTAACGACGTTTGCTGTTCCCACTTTAACCAACTGGGTATATCGGAAGAAGATGAGGGAGGTCTGTACTCAGGAATAGAGCCGGTATTGTATTTAGGGTAATAGGGGATTGGGAGCTCAGATGGAAGGGACGGATCTTCTTTGATCCCAGTAGGAGGCTGCCCTTGACTAGAAGTTCTCATCATTCGATCCAATTCAAAGATAGAGATAGGCATAGGTGGGGAAATTGCTCCTTGAGGAGTTTCCCCAAAAATGGATGGAGTATCGTTAAGCGCTAGGCTTGGTGATTGCGGGAAATTTTCTGATGGGTATAGATGCGAGGTGGATTCTTTGGGAAGAGAAGGCGGTTCTGAAGAACTGGAAATCATTGGAGGTCTCTCTGTGGAAGGGCCGTTTGCTAATGTTCCGACGGCGGCTGTTCCAGCTGCAATCGCTGCATTTGTACCTGTCCCAAAGGTGTAGATGATTGTAGCCGCTGCAGCGACAACAACTACTGCTACAATGACCTCAGTTTTGTGATCTTCCCAAATTTGTTTTACTTTCTTTGCTGTTTTATGAGCAATCTTGCAGCCCCCTTCCCATGTTTTGCTGCAAAATTTTGAAACCCCTTTAAGAAGGTTAGAGCGGGATTCTGCCATGGGGCAAGATTCAGATAGAATTTTGAGAATAGCCTCATTCCAATTAGGGCGATCTGGATCCCACCAAGAGGGGGGCTCAGATGAAAGGGTGAAATCCCAATTGATATCGTCAAATGGTATTTCTTCTATGCTCACAGGCCGCTCCTAAATTTTTTAGGGGGAGAGAGTAATTAAATTTTTAAATTAAAGTCAATCAGGAGAATTTAAAAAAGGGGTTTTTATTTAAAATATTGAGTGTACTGCTCGTGATTCAAGAATCGGCTTTTCGCGTGAGCCTATCCGCAATATAGAATTAAAAAGATGGAGGGAGATCTTAGCAGATTTAAAAGGATAGAGAGTGTAGTGAAAAATAGAGCAAAAAAAAAGGGGGGATAAAAGTATCCCCCCTCCGTAACAAAGCTTAAATATTGGATTAGAATCCAGCGCCTACAGAAAATTCTGCAGATGTTTTTGGAAGTCCACCACTCTTAACAGCTGCAATAGCTGCTTGGCTGATATCCAATTGGAAAAATGTTTTAAGAGCACTTTTGCCAAGTTGAACACCAAGAGCCACGTTAGGGATGATCCCAACAAAGTTCTCCTTATCTGTTTTTACACCACCCCAAGCAAGGCCGCCACCAGCATATACGCTGCTGTCGCCATAGGCGTTGATGTAATAGAGATAGTTCACTTTTGGCACTGTGTAGAGATATGTACGCTCTCTACCTTCAGCAGT
>CAYWDE010000148.1:0-5230 GCA_964456885.1 uncultured bacterium
GAAACGGATGCTTCTTACTGGGCTCATGGCCCTGAATAAGCAATTTGGCCTCGAATACCTCTACATCATCCCCTCAACCCTATATGGCCCCTACTACCATACCGATGAACGGCAGCTCCATTTCATCTTTGACCTGATCCGTAAAATCTCCCGGGGAAAATTGCACCATGAACCGGTTGTTCTTTGGGGAGATGGAGAACAAAAACGGGAGTTGGTTCACGTCGCCGATTTTGTCCGCGCCCTTTTACTCCTGAACAGAACCGAAAAAAACACCCTTTTTAATATCGGAGCCGGCAAAGAGCACTCGATTAGGGAATTTGCCCAACTGATTTGCGAAAGGGTCGATTTCCCTTTCGAGAAGATCGAATACGATCTCTCCAAATATGTCGGAGCCCGTTCCAAAGTGTTAGATATTCACCGTTTTTCAAAAAGCGTTCCCGGTTTTGAGTTCATTGATTTAAAAAAAGGGTTGAGCGAGACTGTCGAATGGTTTTTGACAAACAATAAGAATCTTTTATCCCCATTGGTTAACTCTTGAGACGCATCATTTCCCGCACCCCTGTCCGGATCAGTTTTTTTGGAGGAGGGACCGACTATCCCGCCTACTACTCCCGCCATCCAGGAGCGATTCTTGGGACAACGATCGACAAATACACCTATATCAGCCTCAATACTCTGAGCGATTTTTTTGAATACAAATTGCGGATCAGCTATTCGAAAATCGAGCTCGTATCGGCACTCCACGAAATCCAACATCCAAGCGTCCGTGGCTGTTTACACCACAAATCCCTCTTTTCTCCTCTCGATATCCACATCTCCTCCGATCTTCCCGCAAAAACAGGGCTTGGCTCCTCCTCATCCTTTACGGTCGGTTTTTTAAACGCCCTCTATGCGATGCAAGGGAAAAAAGTCTCTAAGCAAAACCTTGCGGAAGAGGCGTGCTACGTCGAGCAAAAAGTGATCGGCGAACATGTTGGATCACAAGATCAATTTCATGCAGCCTTTGGCGGCATGAACATAATGGAATTCAGCGGATCTCAAATCCGTATTAGACCCCTCATTATCTCTAGAGAAAAAAAGCAGATTTTTCAAGATCACTTACTCGTTTTTTATACAGGGATTACCCGCTACGCGAACGACATTGTCAAAGAGCAGATCGAAAAAACGAAAAATCTAGACAACGACTCTTATCTTTCCAGAATGTATCAGATGGTCTTTGAAGCAGAAGAGATCATCTCAGAGTCTTCTGAAACTGAGGTGATGCCCCTTCTTGGGAAACTGCTTGATGAGAGTTGGAGACTTAAAAAAAGGCTCTCCACCAAAATTTCTAACCCATTAATCGACGAACTCTATGAAAAAGCCCTCTCTTGCGGCGCCTACGGAGGAAAACTCTGTGGAGCGGGAAGCGGTGGCTTTTTAGCCCTTCTTGTAGCTCCCGAAAGGCAATCTAAGGTGAGAGAGTCTCTCAAGGAACTTCTCGAAGTGAAGTTCGGCTTTGAAAATGAAGGAACTACAATCATTTACATGAAGGAATAAAGAGATGCTCACTGCAGTGATTCTAGCAGGAGGATTAGGAACTCGTTTAGCTCCGATCCTCTCCCATCTCCCTAAAACATTGGCTCCGATTCAAGGAGTTCCCTTTCTCCAACTTCTTTTTGACCAATTAGAAAAAAGTGCCCTTATTTCTAAAGTAATCCTCGCTCTTGGGCATAAAGCAGCCGATGTTCAATCTTTTCTCAAAACGCAAACCTATTCTTTTACAGTTGAACTCTCTATCGAGCCGGCCCCTCTTGGAACAGGTGGAGCTCTCCTTTACGCGTTGCCTAGAACAAAGGGTGAAACTCTTATCATCCTCAATGGAGACTCCTATTTTAATCTTTCCCTCTCTGATTTTCTTAATTTTCACTTACAAAAACAGGCAGATCTCACTATCGCCTGTCATCAAATTGAAGATATAAGCCGTTATGGATCAATTGATATAGATAGCGATTCTCGTATTCTCAATTATCGGGAAAAATCTCCTATTTCCCAACGAGGTTGGATTAATGCCGGGCTCTATTTAATCGAAAAATCACTTTTAACCCCTTTTGACACGAAACCCTGCTCAATAGAAAAAGACCTCTTCCCTCAATTTCTAATTAAAAAAGTCTTCGCGTATTGCGAAGAAGCAACTTTTATCGACATTGGAACTCCAACCTCATATAATCAGGCGCAAGAAATTCTTAAACCTTGGATTACTTAATGAAAGAACGCATTCTGATCACAGGCGGAGCTGGCTATATCGGATCAGTTCTCACTCCGATCCTTCTCGAGAAAGGATTTTCTGTAACTGTCGTAGATAATCTCTATTACAAGCAAAATTCTCTTCTTCATTGTTTCTATCACCCTCATTTTAGCTTTGTCTCAGGAGATGCATCCAATGAATCTCTTTTACAACAAGAGATTAAAAAAGCCGATATTATCATTCCTCTGGCAGCCATTGTAGGGGCATCTGCTTGCGACCGGACGCCAGTTTTAGCCAGACAGCTTAACTATGATGCGATCATCAATATCTTAAAGCATGCATCTAAAAGCCAAAAAATCCTCTATCCAAACACTAATAGCGGCTATGGGATTGGTGAAAAAGATAAATTCTGCACTGAAAAAACTCCACTCAACCCTATTTCTCTTTATGGAAAGCTTAAAGTCGAAGCAGAAGAAATCCTTCTTGCCTCTGGGCAAGCAGTTGCTTTCCGCCTTGCTACTGTATTTGGGGTTTCTCCTCGGATGCGGCTCGATCTGCTTGTCAACGACTTCACTTTCCGCGCTTGCCAAGACAAATGCCTAGTTCTGTTTGAAGAGCATTTTAGGCGTAATTATATCCATGTGAGAGATGTCGCCTATGCCTTTCTTTTTGGAATTGAGAATTTCATGAAAATGAAAGGGGAATCTTACAATGTCGGACTTTCCAGTGCAAATCTAACAAAGAGACAGCTCGCAGAGAAAATTAAAACCTTTATCCCAGACCTCTATATCCACTCAGCAAATATTGGAGAAGATCCCGATAAACGGGACTATATCGTTAGTAATGAAAAGCTAGAAACGCTTGGCTGGAGACCTGAAGTCACTTTGGATGAAGGAATTCGGGAATTGATCGCCGCCTATCCGATTTTAAGAACAAACGCATTTAAAAACGTATAGGATGTTATCAATGTTGAAGAAGATCTTATTCTATTTCCCAAAGATTTGTTTATCATGGATCTATATCTTACGCTTAAAAAAGGGGTCATTGAATCAAGAACGATTTAGGTCATTGTTAAAAACAATTAGAGCCCATAAGCTTTCTCCCAGGCGGAACGGATTTCCAGATTTAGCAAAAAGAGTTATTGCAGGATATTATATCCGTCCAGGAGATTGTGTTGTTGACGTAGGGGCCCATACAGGTTTATATACTGCTTTTTATGCAACACTTACCGGAACTAAAGGGCGCGTGCATAGTTATGAAGCCCACCCTCTCATTTTCAAATCATTGCAAAAAAGATTCAATCATTTATCCCAAGTTGTGGTTCATCATTGCGCTGTCTCTAACAGTTCAAATCAGAAAATTGCGATCCAGATTTATCCGAATCGAATTGATCAGGAATCTGCCACAGTTGAAAAGGCCTTGATGAACAAAGAGAGGATGCCGGGAGACACAACAATGGTTGAAATAGAGACGCAAAAATTAGACCATTTAGAGGAACCTAAGGTAGCACTGATCAAAATTGATGTGGAAGGTCATGAACATGCAGTTATCTCAGGAGCCACTCATTTAATACAGCGACAAAAACCCATTTTAATTTATGAGTATGGCTGTATTCCAGGTCAATTTGAGCCAAAGACGATTGAACAGGTAGAAAAATTAGGTTATGTAGTTTATGACTGTACCACCTTAAAACGGGTGGGATCAGAGTTTACCCCTCTTGAGGTAACTGATCTAGTAGCTGTCCCACAAGAAAAAATAAAAGAGCTCGAAACTTTATTTTCCATTATTTAAAGAGATTTTCAATGATAGAAACGCTGCAATATAGTCCTAATGAGAAAATATTAGAAGAAATCGATGCGATTGAAAAGTCAAGAAGGGAGCTGCTGAAAAAAGTAGAGGAAACAAAGACTCTTACAGACTATTGTACCCCCTTTCTCTCTTCAACCGGAGGGCAGGAGTTTTTAGCAAAATTAGGGTCTTTGCCATCTATGAAGATCCTCGATATAGGATTTGGCAGAGGAGAAACTTCTCTTTATTTGGCAAGTCAAGGGCACGAGGTGCATGCTTTGGAACCTTCCCCTTTGCAGTGTGAAATTTTGCAGCGGGCTTGCGAAAAATATGGACATCATGTGCGAATCTATCAAGGAACGATAGAAAGCTTTTCTCAAATTGGGGAAGAAGAGTTCGATTTGTGTCTTTTCAATTCTAGTTTACATCATTGCGATGAACCTGTCCAAGCGCTACAAATCTGCAAATCTAAACTGAAAAACAAAGGTACTGTTTTTGCAATTAATGAACCGATCCTTAAATTTTATCATTCAAAAAAATGGTTTTATAAACAATTGATAGAAGATCCAGTTTCAGTAGGGCATTATGGGGGCAATGAGCATATTTATTATTATCATGAGTACCTATCACTTTTCCGCTTAGCTGGATTTAGCTCTGTCCTATCCAGTTTACATATTAGAAATCGAAGTCCTAGACTCGTGTTATTTGAAGATTTACAAAGAAAAATTGGAGATCATTACATTCACTCTGATGTGAAGCTTTTGATCAAATTCACCATCTTACTGTTATTGAAAAATTTTTGGTCAGGCCCCTTGTTGGCCTTAGGAAAAAAACTTTCTCTTTTTCCTTTTAGTTTTGAAGCGCGTGTAGGCAAAGAGCCTTTATGAAAATAGATTATGAAGGAGCTTTATTTTTCACCTCATTTTTCAGTTCAATTGAACGCAATCTGATGAAACTGAAAGTGAAGAAGGCGATTGGGAAATGGGTCGGGAAACCTTATAAAAAAGATCCCTATCTAGTCTTTTGCGATCCCTTTTTCGCTGCCTCGGAAAAAAGAACAGTGGTAGATGTAGGTGCAAACATCGGGACTACTGTTTTGCCACTTGCAAAACGTTTTAAAAAGAGTCGCTTTGTGGCGATTGAGCCTCATCCCCTTCCTGCATCCCGTTTCATTCAAAATTGCCAATTGAATCAAATCTCTAATGTTTCCCTTCTTAG